>NZ_JADBRW010000148.1:0-11388 GCF_020247025.1 Microcystis sp. M109S1 | reverse complement strand
GATTGGGACTTTCAAAAACCTTGCATTATCCTTCTTATAGTACATCGCTTGGTACAAAAAACAAGGGCAACAAAGCCTGAAACGACCGGCTACTGACTCCTGACTCCTGACTCCTACCACCACCGAAAAACTTTTTCAGCAAACCCTATTTACCTCAATAACTCTGTTGCTTCTTTTAAGACTTGATTAATTTCGGGTTTGTGACAACTAATTACATCGTTTGGTAAATGCTTGTGATGGGGAAAAGTAGAGAGATTGGGAAAGTGAGGGGTACTATCATAACGAAAAACTAGGTTGTTTTTTTCATCTTGTAAATGGTAACGATAATCTAGGAATTCTAAGTAATTGTCTGTGATTACTATAGCTTCGTTTATTTCTAATAAATGGGTCTGCTTGAAACGTAACCTAATTCTTAAATTGGCGTTAGCTCTTTGTGATGTCAGTATTTCTTCTTGATAACATTCTACATAAGCATTTTTACACTGCACAATTGCTTGCTCTACTTGATTGAGTTAATCAGATAAAAGTTTAAGCAGCATGATTTAATCTTTGTTCTAATTCTTGACGCAAAGCAAGGTAATGACGATAATCGTTTGCCCATTCTATAAATATTATATCATCTGACAATATTCCCTGATTGTATTCTTTATAAAAATCTTCGGAATCCATTTTATGTTGGTTCTCATAGACGCTAAGTCGCTTGGCAACAGCAATCAAAGCATCTAAAGATGATGTATATTGAATGGTCTGTTTACGCATTTTTCTTTTACTCCAAAATAATGATATTTTGATTATAAACGTTCGCGCTCAAACAAAAACATAAATCGTCGGGTGCGAAGCGCGATAGCGTAACGCACCAATTATTCTTTTAGTTTCTTCTTTTTTATCAGTGGAAAAAGCATAAAGCCAAATATTAGAATCAACAAAACAACTATGATTTTTAAGTTCCGTCATAAATTTCTTCTCGTTTCATAAATTCTAAATTATCAACCTCTATAGGATTTTCCAACAGGTATTCAATCATATCAATTTCAGTTTCACCTTTATTGAGTTGATTTTGAGCTTTAAATGCGGCAATAAGTACCTGTATCTGCTGAATTTGTTCAGGTTTAAGTCCAGTTACATTAATATTTTTAATCATGGCTACCTTGGAATGATTTTTACTTTAATTATACTAATTACACCCTCTCACAATAATGCTCTTCCTTTTTTACATCTTTGACCAAAATTATCGGTGTTTATCTAGAGCAGACAGAGGAAGATGTAGCAATGATTAAACCAGCTGTATTGGTACGAATATCACCGATACTGACTTGAATTGTCAGGTTAAATAAAACTAAAGCTATTGAGAGAGAAATAAAAATCTACACTTCAACCAAATGAACCCAACTTAGAGAAGATTTAACGCTGTTAAATAAGCGTTTATCGCTGGTGTATAAATTTGCTTGAAATCGTTGAGCTAATACTAGATAATGGGCATCATAAGTAGCAGGAAGATTCAAGGTTTGCGAAATTTCTATTGCTTGGTAATGGAGGTAAAGATATCCATGAAACTGAATGGGTAAATCTAAGACTTCTGTAAGGAGGGTTTGCGCTTCTGTCTCCAAAATTTGACCAGCTTTTTTCAGACGATGAAATACGTTAGTGACTTCGTAACATAATAAAGTTGGCGCAATCACTAAATTTTCCTCGGTCATCCATTTTTGCCAGAGTTGACTATACATTGTTACAGAAGGTTCAACCGTTGTTAAACGAACTATAAAACTAGAATCAACACAGATAAATGTATTAGTCATTATTTTCTCTATTCACTCACAATTTCTTCCATCAATTGCCGATCTCTTTCTTCTCTCATTTGATGAATAATTTCAGTAACATCGGTTTCAAATGGTTTTCCTTGACGACGTTCATAAATGGCTTTTCGAGTTGCGTCAATTCGTTCTAATGCAATTTCCCAAGAGGGGTGATCTTTGAGTTTTTTTCCTAACAATTCCTGTTCTTCTAGGGACAAGGATTTAATTGCATTAACTAGAGATTCCACGAGTTGAATATTCATTTTTTTTACATCTTTGACCAAAATTATCGGTGTTTATGAAGAGTTATTATAGCCTAGCCTTTGAATTATAACAAAGAGACGCAAACTCCGTCGCTTACGTCCCCAATTCATCCCCAATCAAAGTTTACCGCTTGGATAACCGAGAAATAACCCGTTTAAAGTCATATCATCCGTAAGGAAAATTAGCCCGACTTTTTTAACAATTGTCGGCAAAATTTTGCTTGCTTTTTTCACGGCTTTTTGCAATAATATTTTTATAAGACTTTATATATAATGGAGTGTTGGCACTCCAAAAAAGATAGACAGATTCCCATTATAAGAAAAGTATAACCGAAGCCGCCGCCCAAGTCAAGGGATCACTCCTTTTTTTTTGAGAAGTTTTCAGAAAAAAAAAATCAAAGAGGCAGCCGGAGATATTCGGTTTTTCTTCACTTTTTGGGCGAAAAAACCCTTTTAGGATGCCTATAATAGGAGAGAGAAAGGGTTAAAAACTAAAAAAAAATGGCGGAGAGAGTCCAGAAAATCCTTGCCCAGTGGGGAATTGCCTCCCGAAGAAGGGCGGAGGAGATGATCGTGGCCGGACGAGTGAGACGGAATGGCAAAATCGTGCAGTTAGGAGAAAAAGCCGACCCCGAAAAAGATCACCTAGAGATAGACGGAAAAAAAATTGAACCGGCCAATCGTCCCCAAAGATTGTATATACTGATCAACAAACCCATTGGTGTGGTTTCTACCTGTAAGGATCCACAAAACCGGCCGACGGTAATTGACCTTTTGCCCGACTCCCTCGCCAGCGAGACAGGGTTACATCCCGTAGGAAGGTTGGACATTAACACCACTGGGGCTTTACTCCTCACCAACGACGGTCAACTCACCCTCACCCTCACCCATCCCCGTTATCATTTGCCCAAAACCTATCGGGTTTGGCTAGATGGTGCGATTGATAGACTTGCGCTCCAGCGTTGGCGAGAAGGTATCCTCTTAGAGGGAAAAAAAACCTTACCCGCACAGGTTGAGATACTCAAGCAAACCGACCAAAAAACCCTACTAGAAGTTATTTTAGTGGAGGGAAGAAATCGGCAGATTCGCTGTGTAGCCGAAGAATTAGGTTATCACGTCCTGAAACTTCATCGCAGTGCCATCGGTCGTATTCAACTAAACTCTGGTAATAATTCCCCCTTACCCTTGGGTCATTACCGTTTTTTAACCCTTGATGAACTGAAATATTTAAAAAGCCAGATTAACTAAGCTGAAAGTCAGCCCCTAATAGCGATATGTTTCGCCTTCTCCAATCACAACTTGATCCCCAGCATAAACAGCGAACCAAATTACTGGAAATCGGCGTTTATTTGCAAAAAAATCGCCTAGAACAGTCCCTTTCCCTCGAGGAAATTGCCCAGAAAACCTTAATCCCGCGCCATCGCCTAGAAGCGTTGGAAGCGGGGGATTTGGAAGCATTGCCCGAGCCGATTTATATTCGTTGGTTAATCAAGCAATTTGCTGATAGTCTCGCCTTGGATGGTGAGACGATTAGCCGACGTTTTCCCACCAAGGTAAATAACTTTTTTAGGGGAACAAAACCGTCTTTATCGCTGCCGAGTCTTCAAATTCGCCCGATTCATCTCTATTTTCTTTATTTAATCTTAGTTATTGGTTCCGTACAAACCCTATCCCACGTCCTGCAAAAATCGGTACTGCAATCGAATCGCTTACCGCCGCCTTCCTTGCCACAACAGCAAATTGTCCAACCGAAAAGCAATCCCCTTCAACCGGTAGCCAACAAAACCAGCAATAATCAGCAGCTGGTGGTGGGGGTAAAACTGGAGGATGACTGCTGGCTGCGGGTGGTGGTGGATGGCAAGACAGAATTTGAGGGTGTGCTGCCCCAAGGAACCCATCGCACTTGGCAAGCAAACCGAGAATTAACCGTGAGGGCGGGTAATGCCGGCGGGGTTTACGTTGCCGTTAATAATGCCAATGCTAAACAACTGGGGCAACCGGGCAAAGTCGAGGAAGTCACCTACCGGGCAAATTGAGCTAATTTATGCAAAAGGTTTTTTCACCCCTCGATCGCCTTCAGGGAGGGTTAATCGGGGCATATATCGGGGAATCCTTGCATAATCAGCCCCTAATACCAGCCTTTAACTATGAGGCTACGCCAAGGACGACCCTGCTTTTGCAAGCTCTGCAATCTAAGGAAGACTTGCAGATTGCGATCGCAGCCAAGCAAGAGTCGGAATCGGCGTTATTATTTGTGCTGTTGCCGGAGATTTTAACCTGGCCTGACTATAGGGAACGTTGGCAAGCTAGATTAAATTTTTGGCTGAAAAAGGGCTTAATTTCCGAGTTAACCCAACAAGAAGCGATAATTTGGGGAGAGGCAGTAGGTCTGTTATTACAGGGGAAAAAGCCTTTAAATCAGTTAATGGGGCAATTACTAACTATTAAGCCCAAGAATAAGCTATTAGAGCAGATTCAGTCAGCTTTAGGGCAAAATCATCCCTTAGAGTTCATTTTATCGGCTTGGGCGAAAGATATCTCACCTTTAGGAATTGCGATCGCAGCTTCTCTCTATACCTTTCTGCAAACGACCGAGGATTTCGCCCTTAGCGTGCGTCGCGCTAATTCTAGTCCCTATCAACGGCAATTAACCACCACTTTAGCGGGAATTTGGGCGGGATTGTACAACGGTATCGAGGGGATTCCCCTCGCTTGGCGGCAAAATTTGCCGAAAGAGCCAGTTAAACAGCAATTAATGGATAAAGCTGGGGAAATCTATCGAATTTCCCTGGGTATATCTCCTCATCTTGTCCTATCTCCTCATACTGCCGTCGCTTACGGGGGAACAATCCAACCCCGTCCCAGCTTAAAATTGGTCTCTCAAGACAGTTGAAGATCGCTGTTATTTGGACTACAGGCGCTCGCTGGCTTTAATAAGCGATCACATCTCCTTCTTCCCAGTCGAGGGGAACATGGGGGAGTTGCCCGGCAATAGACTGGCGTGTGCTGGCAGAAATGCCTTTGGTGAAGATGCGTAACACCAGCTGCCCTCTGGCATCTAGACCGATTCCGGTGCCAGTTACACCGGGTTGAGCCATCAACCAAGCTTCTTGGCTGTCACGCAAAGCCAACAACTGTTCCTGAGTATAATTTTTCATCGGTGTTACCCCTATTAAATCGATGGTCGGCGACAAATAAATTTTAGCTGAAACAATACCCGATCGCCTCTAGGATTCGGCGATCAGGTGCGGAGATTGGCGAGAGGAAAACTTGAGGGTGAATTAGCGACTGTTGACAAATCTCTGAATGGAAAGTTGCGAGATCACGGCTTCGATCGGGTTAGCAAAGGTGATACTGTTGTCTGTTCGTCCTGCAAAGAGGAGGGCGACGGGTTGATTGCTGTTTGCCGTCACGATCAGTGAACCAGAGTCCCCACCGCGACTAAAAGGATTGCCGCCGATGCCACGGATGCCGATCTGATTGCGGAATTGGGCGGCACCGCAGGAGTAGCCACCGACGGAGATATTGACGTTAATATCGGTAATCGTGCCGATAGTTGCTTGGGTTGTCCGACCATTTTTCTTCACCGTCATAAGCTAAACGGCGCTTAACCTGCATGATCCAATAGCTATAACCCTTTTGGAGTCTATATCGGTGATCCGAAGTAAAAGCCGTTTAGCTTACCTAGGCGGGCGGCGATCGGTGTAGGATTGAGGGTGTAGTTGACATGACGCGGATCGACAAAACTAAAAGCTGTCCAAGCAACGGCCGCATCTACCAAGTTAGGGCCCGGACAGTTGACCCGGACAAAATTTTCCAGGAGGGCGATTCGATCGCCGGGGACAACCCCACCATCAACCCGTCCGGGCTGGATAATCGGATCGCCGATACGGGCGTTGTTGGAATTGGCGATGACGTGGTTATTACTCAACAGGCACAGCTTATTGTTGCGTAGCACTACCAGACAGCCAAGAGTCCCCGCGGTTACTTGCGGATGACCGATGGAGACACCACAACGAACTGGGCGCGCATAACGACGATTATATAACTGGGTGACGATCTCGCCCACTTCTTCGATTTCTACAGGCATACCCCCGATCGAGGTGGGTACGGCGGCAAAAGCACTAGCGGCAATTGTCCCGGCCACTTTTTCGCTGACGTAAACTTTCAGAGTCACATCAGGGGTAAGCAGTCCACCGACGCTACGAAAACCGATGCCAGTGCCGAGAATACGTTCCCCTCCGGTGTCATAGTCCGCAATCGACTCGGATAGGGAGGCGGTAAAGGTTTCACTGCCTCCGAGGCGCTGTTCTAATTCTTCTTGGGCTGAAAACCAATCTTGAGTGATACCGATTGTATCGATCGACTCAGAGGCTTCCATTACTTCTAAGGCTTGATTTTCGCTTCCCAAAGGCGCATTGGGATCAAATTCGACCACATCTTTATTCGTTGACGATTCCATAGTAGAACCCTCCCGCTCATCGGGCATTTCATAAGGTTGAGTCATTGTTAAAACTACCTTGTTCACAAGTTTTTTACTGGGGTTATTATTCCCAAAGTAAGAGAACCGAACATAACCAATTGACTCCTCAACAATTTATTTCTCTTAACTGGAACAAACCCTAGCTATAGGCTATCTATACCTCCTAAACATTGACCCCTGTAACCAAGATTTTGAAATATTTATTTGTAAAACTTTTTAGATCTTTATTATCTCTTCTTGTTCGAGCGAACTCAATTATAGCAGTTATCTTAATGGTTATCTAGGGTTTGCTGAATAAATCTAAAAACCTTGTTGGATAATATCTTTAGGCTTTTTTGACATCAAAAAGTGCCAGCCCTTGGAGTGATCAGGGGGGGGGAAATTTAGGCACTTTTTCCCTGAAAATTAGGTAGTTGACCACCTGAAAATCGGTAAAACCCCACACCCCACACCCCACACCCCACACCCTGCCCCCACGAAAAACTTTTTCAGTAGACCCTATATAGGAAGTTTTTCCTCTGCATTTCATAGGCAGAGTCCGATGAAATGCGAAAATTGTTGCCCGTTCCCACTCCAAGACTTTTTGCCGCAAACCCTACTTAGTTTGAAAGATATTTTGTACCATTTTTTTATCTAAACCTGCGGCAATTTTATCTAATTCTGCTATTTCTCCTGTGTCTAAACTCCATCCTAAAGCGCCTAAATTATCCTCAGCTTGCCGGACATTTTTAGCTCCGGGGATAGGAATTGTTCCCTTACAGATACACCAATTTAAAGCAACTTGGCTAATAGTTTTATTTTTAGCTTGGGCGATAACTTCTAGGCAACTTATCAGAGGCGAAATAGCGGGAATTAATTGACCAAAAAGGAAGCGACGTAATCCTGGGGGTAAGTTTTTATTATCTCGATATTTCCCCGTTAATAACCCCAAAGCTAAGGGACTATAGGCAATAATTTTAATGCCCAATTGATCACATAGTTCCTTTAATCCTAAGTCAGTGAGAGGATAGGTAGAAAGGAGAGAATACTGTACCTGTAAACTGGTAATAGGAATGCCGCGACTGGCAAACTTTTGATAGGCAGACTTCAATCTTTTCGGTCCAAAATTGGATAAACCGACTCCTTTAACTAACCCCTTTTCCAGACAATCCCCCAATCCGTCTAATAATCCTCCCTCCTGCCATGGCGCATAATTGCCCGTTGACCAGTGCATTTGCACTAAATCCACTGGGCGACCCAATCTGGTTGCCGAAGCTTGACAAGCTTTCACCATGGCATGACGGGTTAAACGCCAAGGATAAGGGGCGAGTTTGGTGGCAATACGGATATGATCAGCGTTATAACCGCTATATTCCCCTGTAAAGCGTCCTAATAGCTTCTCACTCTGTCCGTTGAGTTTGCCTGTCCCGTAGGAGTCTCCCGTATCAAATAGAGTGACACCCCGCTCGACGCAGAGATTAAAAACCGCTTGTAACTGGCTATCCATACTCTCATCGTAACCCCAGAGAAGACGATTTCCCCAGGCCCAAGTACCGCAGCCCATGGGGGGAAGGGATAGAGTTTGATGTGTGACTGTCAAGGGATTCATGGGTCAGTTTCTCTGGGTTTTTTCTCAAGCTTTCAGAGAGATATTTTACTACTAAATCGACTTAGGTTTTTGTTTAACAAATAATCCCCGCAACCAATAGTAAAAACTATCGATATAAGTAAAGATTACCGGCACAACCACCAAAGTTAATAGGGTGGAAGTGGTAAAACCACCAATAACGGCAATCGCCATCGGTGCGCGAATTTCACCGTCTGCACCCAAAGCTAAAGCAATCGGTAACATCCCGGCAATTGTGGAAACGGAGGTCATAATAATTGGTCGTAAACGAGAGACTCCCGAATCAATCATCGCCTTAAATTGCGGTTTCCCTGCCTCAATGCCACTCAGGGCAAAATCTACTAACAAAATCGCATTTTTAGTGACTAATCCCATCAGTAAAACTATGCCAATTAAAGCGTATAAACCTAACTCTTTTTGGGTAATTAAAAGAGCAATTAAAGTGCCACCAATCGATAAAGGAAGGGAAGTTAAAATCGCTAGGGGATAGAGAAAATTGTTATACAACAAGACCAGAATCCCATAGATAGAAATAATTGCTAAACTTAACGCTCCCAAAAAACGAGCAAAGATATCGCGCATAATACGAGCATCACCAAAGGGTTCTTCTGTCACCTCTGGGGGTAAGTTTTTCATGATTGGTAAAGCGCGAATTTGTGTCACCGCACTTCCCAAAGAAACTCCCTCTAAATTAGCTCCAATATTAACCTGACGTTGACGGTTAAAGCGTTGAATTTCCGCAGGTCCACTACCTAAGCTAATTGTCGCCACCGAGTTAAGCGGTACTAACGTCCCATTACTGCTAGGAACGCGCAAATTTTGCAGAGTTTCTATCTCACTGCGTCCATCATTGGCAATTTTCACCCGGATGGGAATTTGTCGGTCGGCAAGGTTAAATTTAGCTAAATTAAACTCATTATCCCCGATTAAAGCCAAAGATGCAGTACGGGCGATCGCTCTGACCGAGACTCCCTGATCGGCAGCCCGGACGGGATCTGGTTGAATAATGATCTCCGGTTTAACTAAACTTACCCCCGAACTTACCTCGACAAAACCGGGTAATGCCCGCATTTCTCGCTCTAATTTTTGGGCAGTTTGGGTTAAAATATCGCCATTTTCACTTTTCAGGACTATAGCCACATCTTTAGTGCTTCCCGCTCCCCCCTGCGCCCGAAAAGTCACTCTAGCCCCTGGTATCTTCTGGAAATCCCGGCGGGTTTGTTCCTCAAATTGCCGTTGAGTTAGCGATCGCTGTTCCTTAGGAACTAAATTAACATATATTAACCCCGTATTTACCCGTCCCGAATCTCCCGGAATAGCCAAAACATTAGCGACGGCGGGATTTTTTTGCAGTAAACTATTCACCTGATTAGCCACGGCAACAGTATCATTCAAAGTTGCACCGGGAGGCAATTCTAGACTGATCGTACTTAATCCGGTATCCCCAGAACTAAATAACCCTTTTGGAATCAAGGGAACTAACTGTAAACTACCGATAAAAAAGGCCAAAGCCGCTAATAAAGTCAGGATTCGATGACGTAAAGCCCAAGTTAACAAACTTTTGTAGGGACGAAAACGCGGGCGCGAGGAGGGATTATTATCACCGGTTTTCAGCTTTTTCGGCTGTAGAATATAGGCACTTAACATCGGGGTGACGGTGACAGCGATCAAACTGGAAAATAGGGTAGAAACCGCCACAGTAACGCCGAAAGGTTGAAAGAATTGGCCCGGCACACCGCCCATAAAAGCAACCGGCAGGAATACCGCTATAATTGCCGCCGCACTCGCTAAAACGGCTAATCCAATCTCTTTTGAGGCATCAAAGGCCGCTTGCAAGGGTTTTTTACCCATAGCTAAATGTTGATCGATGTCCTCCACCATACACACCGCATCATCGACCAGATTACCCAAAGCTAAAGCTAAGGCCAGTAGGGTCATGCCGTTAAGGGTATAATTTAGGGCCTGCATCACCCAAAAAGTCGGGAAAATCGACAAAGGCAGGGCCAAACCCGTGATAATCGTGGCGCGCCAATTGCCTAAAAATAGACCCACCGTGATCACCGTCATAATACAACCGATGATCAGATCGCTAAGAAGGCTTTCGTAACTAGCACGAATTGAGTCGGCACGGGTAAAAATTAATTGAAATTTAATGTCTTCGGGCAGTTTTTTCTTTAAATTCTCGATTTCTTGACGTACTGCTGTTTCTACCGTGACCAAAGTGCTGCCAGTCCCCCGTAAAATCGAAAAACCCACCACTGGCTGCCCATCTAAGAGGGCCATTTGTCGAGGATCACTGGAACTATCGCTAACTGTCCCTAAATTGCTTAAGGGGACGGTATCACCGTTAGGTAAAGAGATTTGATAATTTCTTAAATCTTCGATCGTTTCAGCGCTGCCGAGGGTGCGGACAGTTTGTTCACTGCCAGCGATTTCCGATCGCCCTCCGGGTAAATTAATATTAAAACTACGAATTTGGTCATTAACCGCCGTGGCCGTGATACCGTAGGCGATCAGACGACCAGGATCTAAATCTACACGCACTTCTCGATCGACTCCCCCAATCCGATTGACTCGCGCTACTCCCGGCACTCCTGTTAAAGCGCGGCCAATTTGACGATCGACTAGATCACTTAATTCGGCGATCGATCTTTTCGGGGAGGAGATGGTATAGTTCATCACTGCACCCCCGGCAAATTCTAAACGTTGGACAATTGGATCATTAGCATCTTGGGGTAAATCCTGCCGAATTTGCGCTATGGCATTGCGCACATCATTGGTAGCGCGATCGCTGTTAGTGCCAAGGATAAAGTTAACGGTGGTGCTGCTGCTGCCTTCGTTGACGGTAGAAGTAATTTGATCGATATTACCCAAAGCAGCCACCGCATCCTCGACTTTTTTGGTGACTTGAGTTTCCAATTCCTCTGGACCGGCGCCGGCTTGATTAACGGTGATAATCACGGCCGGAATGTCAATATTAGGAGAGCGATCGATCCCTAATCCTAGAAAGGCAATATATCCCATTAAGGCCATAACCAGGGAGATCAGGATCGTCGGAATGGGATTTTTGATAGACCAATTAGAAATATTAAAAGCCATAATTTCAGTTATCAGTTATCAGTTATCAGTTATCAGTTATCAGTTATCAGTTATCAGTTATCAGTTATCAGTTATCAGTTATCAGTTATCAGTTATCAGTTATCAGTTATCAGTTATCAGATGTAAGTTTTAAGTTAATTAGTT
>NZ_JADBRW010000147.1:0-9999 GCF_020247025.1 Microcystis sp. M109S1 | reverse complement strand
ACTGATAACTGATAACTGATAACTGATAACTGATAACTGATAACTGATAACTGATAACTGATAACTGATAACTGATAACTGATAACTGATAACTGATAACTGATAACTGATAACTGAATTTAAACTGCGTAGGGGAATTTTTAGTACAAATGCTCAAAATTCCTCTCCCTGCTCCCTTCTTCGGTGCAGTCTTAACGAGTAATTTAGATAGGGTTTACTGATGATTTTTCCAGAAAAATCAAGAGAGCCACCTTTTTTCTAACCATGCCAGGACACTTTTAACATCCGCCACTTTTTCTCCTTCAGGTACAGGTGGACGTTGTATCATTACCACGATTATTCCCAACTCTCTAGCGGCGATAATTTTGGCGTAAGTGGCATCACCGCCGCTATTTTTACTCACGATCGCCTCAATGTTATATTCTTGTAAAAGAGAGCGCTCTGACTGTAAGGAAAAAGGCCCCCGTGCCAACAATAATTTTCCAACCGGTACGATGGCATCCGCTGCCGGTGGGTCGATCATCCGCATCAAAAACCAGATATTGTTTAAATGTGCATAACTTGCCAGTTCTTGCCGACCAATAGTGAGAAATATCCGCGGGGCTAACCCCGGTAAAATATTCGCCGCCGCTTGATTGTTTTCTACTTCAATCCAATTATCTCCAGATACTTTTTCCCAAGCTGGACGACTTAAGATTAATCGAGGAATACCACAATCCGAGGCGGCTTGAGCGGCATTAAAGGAAATTTGCGCGGCAAAGGGATGGGTGGCATCAATTAAACAATCAATGCGTTCTTGACGCAGATAATTGGCTAACCCGGTGGCACCACCAAACCCCCCCCTGCGAGAAGGAGTTGTGAGAGTAATCGGTTCTCTCGTGCGACCGGCCAAAGAAGCGATGGCATCTATACCCGGAATTGCCGCAATTTTAGCCGCTAATGCCGCCGCTTCCCCCGTTCCCCCTAAAATCAGCACTTTTTTATTTTTAGTCATCTAGCAATTGCCAAAAGGTTAACTAGGGTTTGCTGAATAAATCTAAAAACCTTGTTGGGTAAGACTTTTAGACTTTTTTTACCTCAAAAAGTGCCAACCATTGGAGTGGTCGGGGGGAAAATTCCGGGACTTTTTCCCCGAAAATTAGGTAATTGACCCTCTGAAAACGGGTAAAACCCTACACCCTACACCCCACACCCCACACCCTACCCCCACGAAAAACTTTTTGCCGCAAACCCTAACTAATTTTCCATCTTCCTATCTTCCCTTGCAAAGGAAGGAGATTTGACGGGGTTAGCTTCTAGCCTGAAGAAACTCTCTACTGGCGCTTAGAAATTAGTTGAATCGAAACATCTGATCGGTTGATTGGGTTGGTTGGTGGCAAAATTTTTCCGGGGTTTTCAACCCAAATTTTCGATAAAGCTGAAGTATAATCTGACTGAGAATCGTCTCCTGTCTCTCCTATCCCCAAACCGAAAACCTTATACCTCACCATTAAGATAACTGCTCTAAAAAAATAGCAAACTAAGAAAATTTCTCCTTTGCTACTTTTGCCGTGAACAACTATGTTAAAGAAAGTCAATTATCTGCGATCGCTATCCTGTTTCCTCGCTATAATCCTCTGGAGTAGTCCTCTAGGGATTAACCCTAGCCTCGCAGTCAATAATAACTGTCAACTGTCCGAATCGGAAATCAAACAACAAGAAAATCTGCGTCAAACTTCCCCCCAAGAATATAACATTTTATTGCAGAAATATGCTGAACAATTGCGCTTTTGTCGTTCCCGACACTGGTTACAGGAACAAGCGATCTGGTTACGTCTCTACTCCTGTGATACCCGTCCTGGATCGATGGAAAGTATCCTCGATCGCATCGTGGCCAAAGGTTATAATACAGTTTATCTGGAAGTTTTTGCCGATGGTCAAGTCTTATTACCTCCTAACAATAATCCCACCGTTTGGGATAGCGTGATTAAAAATCCGGGTGCGGGAAATGTGGATTTATTAGCACAGGCGATCGAACAGGGACATAAACGCGGTTTAAAGGTTTATGCTTGGTTATTTAGCCTCAATTTTGGCTATGCTTATAGCTTAAAACCCGATCGACAGGAGGCGTTAGCACGCAATGGTAAAGGACAGGATAGCACCTCTTTTGTCGATGATCGATCCCAAACTTTTGTCGATCCCTACAGTAATCAAGCGCGACAGGATTATTTAATTCTCCTAGAAGCCATTTTACAACGTCGTCCCGATGGAGTTTTATTTGATTATATTCGCTATCCCAGAGGAACAGGAGTCGATTCCGTTGCCGATGATGTCCAAGATTTATGGATTTTTAGTCCGGCATCCCGACAAGCTTTAATTAATCGAGGATTGAATAATAAGGGCAAATTTTTAATCGATCGCTATCTGACTCGCGGCCAAATTTCCCCCCATGATATCGTCGAAGCCGATCGCCTTTATCCCCAAGAAACCGCCCCTCTTTGGCAGGGTAGAATCCCCTTAGAAGAGGAGATGAAACAATCAGTTAAAAGTCGTTTTGATCGCCTGAAATTAGAACTTTGGTTCCTAGCGGTTGCCCATGCTGCCCAGGGTGTAATTGATTATATTAGTTATTTTTCCGCCCTAGTGGAACGTCAGGGAATTCCCGCCGGGGCAGTGTTTTTTCCTGATGGAAATCGTCTTGTGGGTAATCAAGGTTTTGATTCCCGGTTACAAGCTTGGGATAGTTTTCCCGCTTCCCTAGAATGGCATCCCATGTCCTACGCTAATTGTAACGATACTACCTGTGTAGTTAATCAGATCAAAAGAGTAGTGGCAAGCAGGGGAAATCAAACTGCTGTTATCCCAGCTTTAGCGGGTTTATGGGGACAACCCTATAACAATCGTCCCTCCTTAGAAGTGCAAATGGAAGCGATTCGCATAGCCTTTCCCACCATAGATAGTATCAGTCATTTTGCTTTTTCTTGGCAAGAACCACAATTCGATCGAGCCAGAAGATTTTGTCATAAGTAACCGCATTTACACCTCCACTTTCACTTCCTCTGTCTCTGTTTTTTCCTGTAGTGGGGGAACTATCAAAGGTGGCAGTTCTGGTTCGGCGGTGTTGAGAGTCGGCGTAATATCGACGTAGTTAATCACCGCCCCTAAAATTTTCACTTCCGCTTCTGTTAACTGGTCAGTTGCTTCACTCAAGAGACTAGAACGAGTTATCGCCTGGCGCGTTACCAGAATAATCCCGTCCGCTAGTTCTTCTAAGAGCAGCGCATCATTACAGCTAGACAGAGAAGGAGTATCCACAATCACCAGATCGAAACGGCCGCGAGAATCTTTGAGAATTAATTGTAATTCGCTCGATTCAATGATAGCTGCCGCTTGTTTTTGCGGACCGGGACTAGGCAAAATGGAAAGGTTTTCTATATTTGGGGCCAGCCGGATCGATTTACTTTTTGCCCCGTAGTAAAGTAGGGGTTCTCGGAAAGAATTGGGATCGGGAGTGACTCCGATTTCTTCGGCCTTAGAAAGACTTCTCAGATCTCCTTCGACTAACAGAGTCCGTCGGCCCGCTAAAGACGCAGCGATCGCCAGATTATAGGCAGTGGCAGTTTTCCCCTCTCCGCCAGTAATACTGGTGACAATGACCACTTTCACCGTTTCGCCGCCGCCCACAAGTCGCAGGGTACTGCGTAAACGTTCGTAGTAGGGGAGATAATTGGCATTAGCATCGGCGAGAATCGGCTCGATTTCCTCGCCCTCTAAATTCCGGACAATGGGCAATTGTCCTAAGAGTAGTATATCCCGACTAACCAAAGCTTCCCGCAATTCTTGGGGACTGTGCAGGCGATCATCGATCACTGCTAACAGGAGAATCGTACCCAATCCGGCTAAAGTTCCCAAACCAGCACCCACCAAGAGAATCAAGGTACGATTCTTGCGGTTAAACACCTGTTCGATCGGTTGAGCCACTGGCGGTTGGGCGACGGTGAGACTACCCACGGTTTCCGCTTCTGCAGCCTGAGCATCCACCAGAGCATTGAGAATATTCTCGTAGATACCCCGTTGAAAGGCGACGGCTTGGGTTAAACGAGCTTGCTGTAGCTGTTTATCGGGGAATTTCTCGTATTGGGAGCGTAATTGCTGTTCCTGAGTCACTAAGGATTCTAATTGTTTCATTAAACCCTCGCGCTGGGTTTGCAGGGTGACTAATTGAGCCGCTAGTTGTTGACGGGTGGCATCGAGATTACTTTGCTGACGGATGCGACTGCTGGGAAGATCGGTCAGGATGCCATCTTTTCCGATCACCTCGGCGGCTCTTTTTTGTAAGAGAGATTCGTTAACTTGCTGTTCTTTGCGTAATTTAGCTACGGTGGGATGTTCGGGACGTAAATCCTTCTGTAGTCGCTCCAATTGGGCTTCCGTACCCAATATCTGCGCTCGGATACTGGCAATAATCGGGTCGGCACTAAGGGCCGAGGAGGTGTAAGCTTGATCGGGGGTTAAATCGAGTTGTTCACTCAGACTATTAATCTGTCCTTGAATGCCTTGCAGTTCTAGGCGAATTTCTCGCTGTTGCTGTTGACTACTGGTGATAGCGGTGAATAAACTCCCATCTTGAATCGCCAATAAATCTGAACCCTGGGTACTAATGTAGCGATAAAACTTTTCTTCGGCTCTGGTTAAATCTTTTTGGACTTCGTTAAGTCGGACACTGAGAGCTTCTATGCGGGCCCGTAACTGAGAAGTATTCAGCCAGCGACTGTATTCCACCATTTCCTTCATCAAGGTTTCGAGAATTAACTCCGCCTTGGCCTGGGAGTCGGCCGTTAACTCTAAAAGCATCTCTTGGGGTTGGTCGGTTTCTGTAGGCCGATTGCTATTATTTTTTTGTCCCTCCACTTCACCAGGGAAGGTGATTTTCAAATCTTGATCGCGAATTTTAACGATCTGTTCCTGATTAAATTGCAATTTTTTGGCGGCATTGACCAATACCCGGGGAGACAGTAGTAAATCGCGGTCAATAGCCCGCCCTTGTTCTTGCAGTTGGGTTCCTATACTGGTAAAAGCTGGCGGCGGCACCCGGTAGGCCAATTGTCCCACCGCCCGATAAAAGGTGGGGGGTTTCTCAGGATCGGGTAGGAGAGCAAAGATCACAGAACCACCTAAACAGACGAGGAAGACGAATATTCCCACAAATTTGTTCTGATCTAGCGAGATGAGAAATCGTTTCACAATTGGTAGAGCCATAGCTTTTTAATATATTCCCAGATTCTTTACATTTTAGCGGTCAAGAGTGATTCTCGCCCTTGAAATCCTAGCTTATGAAGTTGTGTTAAGGAGTGAAGGGAGCAAGTTGCCCCTCAGTTATTGGAAGTTATTGGAAGTTATTGCTAAGGTTGAGAATTGTATTGGTAAAATTGGAAATATCCCGAATGGGTTGGGTAATGATATTAAAAGCGGCGAAAATTTCCCCTAATAGGGTGCGGGTGACAATAATTACGTCTTGATCTTCTAGGGGAACATTTTGGGAGATATCTCCCCTAACTGCCGCTATCGGACTCAAAGTTTGACTAACAATTCCCCCTTTGGCACTATCAAAACGTAGCAGAGACACTTCATTGACATTAATCCGCAGGCGATCGGAAACCGGTAAACTAGCCACCACATCGAGGAAGGTACTGCCATTAGGAATCGAAACATTTCTCAGGGCAATTCCCGAAGGAACTAAGGGAGCTAAAACCCTGACAGTGATATTCTGCTGGGTGAGGGTGGTTCTCGCCACCAGTGTGCGATTATATCCCGTTTCTTGGCCTACTTCTAGCTTGGAAACAATCACGGCATCGCCCCCTTGCAGACGCATATCTGGCAAGCGTTCCCCTTTAATTAAGGGAGTATAAAGGTCAAGTTTCTCCTCTAATACTGTACCATCGACTAAAACCCGACGGACAACGATCGAACGCAGATCGGCTCTGGGAGTGCCACCCCCCGCCGCCAAAAGTACCTGCGCTAGGGGAGTATTAGGCGCAACATTATAAAACCCCGGTCGCTGTACCTCTCCCAGAATGGTTAACTGGACGGGACGGGCAGTGGTTAAAACCGCAATCACTTCCGGTTCCTCCCGCAAGTATTTTCGCCCCAATTCGAGGCGGATTTTAGTTTGCACTTCGTCTAAAGTCAAGCCGAGCACCGGAATACGCCCTAAAATCGGCACCAGAAAATTACCATCGGGATCCACTGGCCCCGTGGAATTAAATTCGGGAAAATCGGGAACCGAGACAGTAATTTGATCGCCGATATCAAGTCGATAGGCCTGAATTTGTCGGGATTGGGAATTATTGGGAGAGTAAACCGGTGGACTGTAGCCAGTGGGGGGAATCGTGTTTTCAGGAAAGGTGGGATTAGGCGGTTGGGGGGGCAAAAATTCCAACCCGGCTCCGGGTTGAGTCTGGGGTATGGACAAAGGACCCTGGGCCTTGAGTCTCTCGCAGTGAATTACCCATAAGAACCCTGTCAGACTCAACCCTGATAAGGCTATAGCCCCGGTTCTGAATAAACTAACTGGCAAAAACTTGTTGAGCATTGGTGGAATCATACAGATATATCAATTTATTTTCTGAGAGTTATCTAGTGGGAGAGGAACAAAGAAGCTATTAAGGACTATAAAAGTGCCTTGAGCTAGTTTTTTTTAAACAGATAGTTGGGAGCAGAAAAACTACTTTTCTTTTTTGGTCTCAGGCAGAGAAGTTAATTGACTTAAGACATTTTGTTCTAAGTTCCTTTGAACTTCCTTGGCGAGATTGAGAGCAAAGGGAGTGAGAGTTTGCAGTTCTTTCGTCGGTTCTAAGGGAATCAGCAAGGAAACGGCTATCCAGGGTACTCTCTGTCTTTTTAATTGCGCCCATTGGTCAAGCCAATACCACACCGAGGGATCGTAATGACCACCACCTAGCCAAGCATACCATTGCACCACGGCCAAGGTGTTTTGTGTCCAGGCACGATAGAATCGAGCCGTGGCCTTTCCTCCCGACTGGGTGGGGATTAATAGCTCGGTTGTTTCCCCCTGATTCCAACGACTAATCGAAGTGATATCCGACCATTCTAATCCTGGTTGATTTTTATAGTATATCTGTGGCTTTAAAAGCACGGTGATCCTCTTGCCTTCAGGAGTTTCCACCACTTGTACCGACCATTTTCCCTCACCGATTTCTCCTTGGCTCTGGTCGATGGTTTTCAGGTCAGAGAACTTGATTCCCGATTCTTGTAGAGTCCGCATTTTTTGAATATTACCGATTCTCGGTTGATCCACCCAAGACCACTGGCCAGAAATTAAATTGGGCAAGATACCCCCTACAATCAATAGCAGCAGCAGGCACAACAGCAGTAAATAATTACCCGGGAGCTTTTTTTTGACTTTATCTAACACTAAAGTTACCTCGGCTGGAATTTTTTGACTAATCATCCTGGTTACCTTCCTCTTGAGCTAGGGACTTTTTCTTAACCGCCTCGCGATACTGCATGATTTGGAAGACCAAAAGGATCAGTAATAACATAAAGACCGAGTATAAATCACCCCCCCAGCTATCGTGGAGTAATTTGAAGTTTTCGTCTTGTCCTGTGCCGTGAAACCAAGCTAAAAGCGCGTTACGAATAATATTAGCCCCGACACTAATTCCAAAGGCACTGAGGAGCATAAAGCGGGTTTTACGACCGTTTTCGATGGTATCAGTCCAATGGAGCAGCAGGAGGGTGACGTAAAGACTGGTGAATAACATTTTCAGCCCCGCACAGTAGGGAGCGACTTCCACCATCCTACCTTCTACCGCTACATAGATACCGTCAACGGAGACATCTAAGCCGGCTTGCTGGAGAATAAAGCCAGCGCAAGCGGCAATAAAAACCTGTAGGGGTAGGGTATAGGGAGCAATCAGGTAGGGGATAGGATTAGGGGTCGCTAAGGCTGTTAAAAGTAGGGGAAATCCTTGCAATTTAAAACCTTCTGTTCCTTTTAACCAGAGACAGATTCCCGCTAAAATAATCGGAAAAGACATACTAACCCAAAGGGAGGAACCGAGGAGATAAAAAATCGCTCCTAGGGTTAACAAAAACGCTCCGAGGGGGTGGGAGCGATCTTCGAGGCGTTGCCATTTTTTGCGATTCTGCCAGACAATATAGGCGGCGTAGGGAAGGCCAATCAAGCCGTGGCTAAAGTATTCGTGTTCGATGCCGATCGATTTATTCAGCCAACCATCGTACCAGTGAAAGATCACAGGACCATAGATAACCGCCAAGAAACCGATAATCAGCCAAGATTGCCGATTTTTGTGGGAGACGGGGGACAAGGAAGGACTAACACCCATAGGACGGAGCGATTTAGTGACAAATTCTGAATTTATGTTACCCGATGATCGCAGTGATCTGTTCAACAACGATGTCAATCTGCTCCTCGCTGATGCCGGGGTACATGGGGAGAGAGACAATTTCTTCACAGAGAGTCTCTGCATTAGGAAAGTCTCCCTGTTGATAACCCAGGTAGCGATAGGCCGGTTGCAGATGACAAGGAATCGGATAATGAATGCCGGTTTGAATACCGACGGCAGTTAATTGTTCTTGTAGTTGTTGGCGCTCAACGGGACAATGGGGGAGAATGCGAATAACGTAGAGATGATAGACATGACCAGTCTCGGTTTCGTCTTGTACGGGTAAAATGCCTTTATCGGCTAAAGGAGCCAAAAGCCTGTCGTATTGTCTTGCCGCTCGATGACGGGAGCGATTCCAGCTTTCCAGATGGGGTAATTTAATGTTTAAAATGGCGGCTTGTATGCTATCCAAACGGCTATTAGTGCCGATATCGGTGTGAAAATACTTGCTCGGTGCGCCATAATTTCTTAAACTGCGGGCTTTTTGGCTAATTTCGGGATCATTGCTCACTAACATTCCGCCATTGCCAAAAGCACCCAAATTTTTACTGGGATAAAAACTAAACCCGGCCGCTACACCGACACTGCCGGCGCGATAACCTTCTCTACTGGCTAAATGGGCCTGGGCCGCATCCTCAAAGATAATCAGATTATAGCTGCGGGCAAAATCCTGTAATTGTTGGGGTGATACCATCTGTCCGTACAGGTGTACGGGGAGAATGGCGCGGGTGTTGGGGGTAATTCTTTGAGCAGCCGCCGCGAGGTCAATTAGGGCCGTATCGAGGTGACAATCAACTAAAATCGGTTTGGCCCCCGCTTGCACAACACCCATGAGGGTAGCGACAAAGGTATTAGCGGGGACTAGCACTTCATCCCTGGCACCGATGCCGTAAGCTTGTAAAGCCAGGGTAAGAGCAGCAGTGCCAGAAGCTACTCCCACAGCATACTCGACTCCGCAAGCTTGGGCAAAGGCGGTTTCAAATTCGGCTAAAGCTTGGCCTAAAACAAAATCTCCCCGGTCGATAACTGTTTGGATTGCCTCGGTAATTTTTGCTTGTAGGGGCTGATTTTGCCAAGTCAAATCCACAAAGGGAACTTTGATTAAACTGAAATTCATCTAGTGCTTGTTTATGGAGATATTATTAAGTGTCAACAGACTAGCATGGATTTGAGCGAGTTGGCTAGATTCCTATTCAGGGGATTTGGCCTTGACTTGGCCAAAAAGATCAAGTTGACTGCCTAGCTATTTATTTTTGCCGCCAAACTTTGACGATAATTCCTAGGCAGAGGAGAATTTGACATCCTCGCCGCCGTAAAACGGACGGCGATTCCTCACCACGCCACTTTTTTAGAATGGTCGCTGAATGGGGTTGACGCTTCACGGGATGCTGCTTCTTTAACAGAAGTCTTACGCTTTCCTCCACATCCGTTTTCAGTGTCCGAATGCCCTCCGGCCACTTTGAACAAGTCGAAAAAATCTCATGTTCCACCTTATTTCCTAGAAAGTTTTACTCGTTCAAGGCCGAATTTGAAGTCTTTTCTGAACGAAACCCCCTACTATCTGTGGTCAAGGTTCAGTTTTTAGCTTGGT
>NZ_JADBRW010000146.1:0-18400 GCF_020247025.1 Microcystis sp. M109S1 | reverse complement strand
TTGTAAACTAATCTTACACAGCCCAAAGTGCGCCGCAATAGCGACTCTTGTTCGGGTGTGGGGTAAAATCGAAAGGAGTAGGCTTTTTCCATGTCTCACATTTTAGCATATATTTGGTAAATGCGCTAGTATTTAACGGTAAAGCCGTCGTTCTACGACGGGGTTTCAGACCCAAAATTTTCGATGAACGTAGGTTGGGTTGAAGCATGAAACCCAACGCCCGCATGGGTTACGAAGTGCGCTAACCCATCCTACAAATAATTGTGCCTCCCTACTTATCGAAAATTTTCGATAATCTTGATCGCAGTAGCTTTGCTCTAGCCCACTGGACTTAGTTAGTACAAAATCACTATCGCAGACGTTTTAAGCGTTCTTGGAGAATTTGGGCTTGTTTTTCGGCCTCTGCTAAAGCTTGCTTCGTTTTTTGGATTAAAGCTTCTGGAGCTTTTTCGACAAAGCTAGGTTTATTCAGGCGATCGCTCAAACTATTGATTTCCCCTTCTACTTTAGCTAAATTTTTCGCTAATTTCCCTGCCAATACCGATATATCAACCAATCCGGACAGGGGGATGAGGATTTCTACCGTAGCGACAACACCGGCGATCGCTTGATTGACTTCCTCGGTTAATTTGGCCGTCAAAATTAAGTTTTCGATCTTAGCCAAGTCTTTTAAGTACACTTGTCCGCGTTGCAGAATAGCTAATTCTTGGCTGTTTTCTGTCTGTAAAATTGCTGTGATCGTTGCCCCCGGTTTAATCCCTGCTTCGGCGCGCAAATTACGCAACACCCGAATACTTTCAATTAATAACTCAAAAGTATTTTCTAAATCTATATCGATCAGAGAACTATCAGCTATGGGATAGGTTTGTAAAGCCAAAACCTGCTGATTTTCTTGGGTTAAATTATGCCAAATTTCTTCGGTAATATGGGGCATAAAGGGATGTAATAATTTTAATGTTCCTGCCAAGATAAAAGCCAAAGTTTGGCGGGCCGTGGCACAAGAAACCGATTCTTTATCCTTCCATAAACGAGTTTTTACTAACTCGATATACCAATCACAGAAATCGCGCCAGATAAATTCGTATAGACCTTTTGCCGCTTCTCCCATGCCATAATTTTCGAGATAATCTCTAGTTTTTTGCACTGTTTGATGATAACGAGATAAAATCCAGCGATCGGCTAATTCTAAATTTTCTAAAGCTGGTTCTCCCAATTCTTCTGGGGTTTTTCCCTCCAGATTCATCATCACAAAACGGGAAGCATTCCAAATTTTATTGGCAAAATTTCGGGCAGCTTCTACGGATTCCGATTCATCGGTTTTACGGTTATATTGCAGACTGATATCCTGTCCTGCTCCTGCCACTTCTCGAATTAAGGTATATCGTAAAGCATCGGTTCCGTATTTATCAATTAAAATTAAAGGATCGATGCCGTTATTGGCAGATTTAGACATCTTTTTGCCATTTTCATCCCTAACTAAACCGTGAATATAGACATCTTTAAAGGGCATTTGTCCCGTAAAATAGCCGGCCATCATCGTCATTCTTGCCACCCAGAAAAAGATAATATCAAAACCGGTGACGAGGGTGGTGGTGGGATAATAGGTGTCTAGATCAAGGGTTTTTTCTGGCCAACCCATAGTCGAAAATGGCCACAATCCCGAGGAAAACCAAGTATCTAAAACATCGGGGTCTTGTTGAATAATTATATCCTCTCCATACTGTTGTTTGGCCTTGGCTAAAGCGGAGGTTTCATCCTCGGCAACGACGAAGGGAGTATGGTTAGTAATTTCGTTATTAGTTTCACTGATAATATACCAAGCGGGAATTTGATGACCCCACCACAGTTGTCGAGAAATACACCAATCTTTTAGCTTAACTAACCAATCGCGATAAACTTTTGTCCATCTTTCTGGCACAAAACGGGGCGAGTTTTCCTGATCTAAATAGGCTAAAGCTTTTGTGGCTAAAGGTTCAATTTTAACGAACCATTGGGTAGATAAAAGGGGTTCCACGGGAACTTTACCTCGATCGCTATAGGGGACGCTATGGCGATAGGCTTCAATCTTAACTAAAAAGCCGTCTTCATCGAGTTTTTTAACGACATTTTTGCGGGCAACAAAACGATCTTGACCCGCGAATATTCCGGCATTTTCGTTTAAACTGCCGTCTAAATTCATGATATTAATAAAGGGTAAATTATGGCGTTTACCCATCTCAAAATCCTTAGGATCGTGGGCCGGCGTAACTTTAACGCAACCAGTACCGAATTCGGGATCGACTAATTCATCGGCAATAATGGGTATTTCTCGCCCCATTATCGGTAAAGTGACGGTTTTGCCGATTAAATGGCGATAACGGGGATCTTGCGGGTTGACAGCGACACCAGTATCACCGAGCATGGTTTCGGGCCTTGTGGTGGCTACTTGAAGATAACCGCTACCATCGCTGAGAGGATAGCGAAAATACCAGAGATTTCCCTCAATTTCCTTGTTTTCCACCTCTAAATCGGAAACGGCCGATCGAGATTCGGGACACCAGTTAACTAAGTATTGACCGCGATAGATTAATCCGTCCTCATAAAGTTTAATAAAAGCAGTACGAACAGCATGGGAAAGTCCCTCATCCATGGTGAAACGTTCCCGCGTCCAATCGACGGATACCCCCAAGCGTCGCAGTTGATTAACAATGGTACTACCAGACTCCTCTTTCCATTGCCAAGCGCGTTCGAGGAATTTTTCCCTTCCTAGTTGGTAACGGTCGGTTTTTTCGGCTTTTAATTGGCGATCGAGTATAGCTTGTACTGCAATACTAGCGTGATCCGTACCGGGCAGCCAGAGGGTATTTTTGCCGGTCATCCGCTTGTAGCGAACAAGTGTATCAATCAAAGCACTCTCGAAAGCGTGACCCATGTGGAGACTACCGGTAACATTGGGAGGAGGGATGACTATACAGTAGGTTTCGCCGCCTTTTTCGGGGTTTGCCTTAAATATTTCTTGATTTTCCCAATATTGCTGCCATTTCGTTTCTGTGATCTTGGGATCGTATTGCTTCGATAGTTCCGAGGTCATGATGGGGGGATTCTACAATTCTTAGTTCTTTGTCAATTGTCCCACATTTGGGAGAGATCAAATTCCTATTTAGTTGCTGGCTAAAAAATTTTCAATAGTCCTATTAAGATAGCTGTTATCTTTTGCTGGGGTAAATATGGCTAATGTCTCTCACCAGTATAATAATTGCTATAATCAATTGAGAGAGCGAATCAATAAATTATGACTATAGCAACAGACAAAATTACCTATAGCTTTGCCGAATATTTACAACTAGAGGAAACGGCAGCCTATAAAAATGAGTATCAAGATGGAGAAATCGTACCGATGACAGGAGGCACTACCGATCATAATAAAATTGCTCTCAATTTTGCCGCTTATTTAAAATTTGCCCTCAAAGGACAGAAATATAATATTTTTATCGGTGATCTGAAATTATGGATAGCGCAATATCGTCAGGCAACCTATCCCGATGTGATGCTAATTGAGGGTGAACCGATTTATTATGAAACTGGCAAAACAACTGTCACCAATCCCAGATTGATAGTAGAAGTCCTCTCAAAATCAACTCAAAATTATGACCAGGGCGATAAATTTCTCTATTATCGTTCGCTGCCGGAATTTCAAGAATATATTCTGATCAGTCAAAGTCGTCCCTATGTCATGCAGTATAACAAAACTGAAGAAAATAAATGGTTATTAACGGAATACGAGGGAGAAAATGCTAGTTTATCTTTAACTTCTATCAATTTTGCTCTCAGTTTTCAGGAAATTTATGAAGGGGTTACTTTTAATATAATCAATGATTAAACCAGTTGTTTCAACAAGCTTAAGTTAACCAAAAAATCAATAAATTATGACTGTAGCAACAAATAAAAGTACCTTTAGCTTTGCCGAATATTTAGAACTAGAGGAAACGGCAGCCTATAAAAATGAGTATCAAGATGGGGAAATCGTACCGATGACAGAAGGCACTACCGATCATAATAAAATTGCAGGTAATTTTTACTTTTATTTACGCCTAAAGTTACCACAGTCCAACTATAAAATATTTATCGGTGATGTGAAATTATGGATAGCGCAATATCGTCAGGCAACCTATCCCGATGTGCTGCTAATTGAGGGTGAACCGATTTATTATGAAACTGGCAAGACAACTATTACCAATCCCAGATTAATAGTAGAAGTCCTCTCAAAATCAACTCAAAATTATGACCAGGGCGATAAATTTCTCTATTATCGTTCGCTGCCGGAATTTCAAGAATATATTCTGATCAGCCAAAGTCGTCCCTATGTCATGCAGTATAACAAAACTGAAGAAAATAAATGGTTATTAACGGAATACGAGGGAGAAAATGCTAGTTTATCTTTAACTTCTGTCAATTTTGCTCTCAGTTTTCAGGAAATTTATCAAGGAGTGATATTTAACGATTTGCTTTGAATTTTCGTTTTTTTGCCCGTATTATTGCCAAGGAATCGGGAAATCTATCTCTACAGACCCAATTTCGCAGCTAAAGCGATCGCTACTGGGAAAATGCGATGTTCTTGCACTTGAATGCGTTCGTGGAGACTGGCGGCGGTATCATCGGGGAGAATGGGAACCACTGCTTGCATTAAAATTGGGCCACTATCTACCTCTGCGCGAGCGATATGCACAGTACATCCGGTCACTTTTACCCCCGCAGCTAAAGCTTGTTCCACGGCACGCACACCTTTAAAACTGGGTAGTAAACTAGGATGGATATTGATCACGCGATCGGGAAAAGCATCTAGTAAAACCGGGGCGACAATTCGCATCCAGCCCGCCATAATTACCCATTTTACGCCGTATTCTTGGAAAGTTTTGACTATAGCTCGATCGAGTTCTTCTCTGGGTTTAAATTGACGATGATCGAGGAAAACTGCGGGGATATTGTAGTCATCGGCTCTTTCTTTTACCTTGGCATCGGGATTATTGTAGATGAGGACAGAAATCTCGGCATTTAGCTGTTTTTTGGCGATCGCTGCTGCCAAAACAGCAAAATTGGAACCACTACCAGAAGCCATCACTCCTAAACAGAGGGTTTCCTCTAGGGGAATATCGGCCAAACTGAGATCGGGAGAAATTAAACTTGGGGAAAAACTCATAAATTCAGTTATCAGTTATCAGTTATCAGTTATCAGTTATCAGATTTAAGTTATCAGATTTAAGTTATCAGATTTAAGTTATCAGATTTAAGTTATCAGATTTAAGTTATCAGATTTAAGTTATCAGATTTAAGTTTTAAGTTAATTAGTTAGTTATTTTCATCTTGATCCCCATTTACTGATCACCGATCACTGTTTACTGTTTACTGTTTACTGTTTACTGTTTACTGTTTACTGTTTACTGTTTACTGATCACTGATCACTGATTACTGATCCTATTCCCGTTGTTTCAATCCGGTTTCAATAGCGGCAATTACTGTATCGAGGACTTTAACACGGGCGAAATACTTATCATTTGCCGCCACAATCGTCCAGGGGGCGACGGGGGTGCTAGTGCGGGCTACCATGTGATTAACTGCCACATGGTAGAGGGGCTGTTTTTCCCGATTACGCCAATCTTCATCGGTGAGTTTATGTTGGCGATAGGGGTTATTTTGGCGTTCCTCGAAACGATTTAACTGTTCTTCGGGGCTAATATGTAACCAGAATTTGACTAAAACACAGCCAGAATGGGTTAATTGCGCCTCAAACTCGTTAATTTCTTGATAGGATCGTCGCCACTCCATATCTTTAGCGAATCCTTCCACTCTCTCCACTAAAACCCGTCCATACCAACTGCGATCGAATATACCGATAGTTTTGGCCGCGGGCAATTTCCGCCAGAAGCGCCAGAGATAATGATAGCGGTGTTCTTCCTCCGTCGGGGCAGCAAAGGGAATAACTTGGTAACTGCGAGGATCGAGGGTATCGGTTAAGCGTTTGATTGCCCCACCTTTGCCAGCGGCATCCCAACCCTCAAACAGGACTAAAACGGGGATATTTGCCTGAAAAATCTTTAATTGCAGTTTTCTTAATTCTACCTGTGCCTCACGCAAACGGATTTTATAGTCTTCTTTCTCTAGTTTGGCACTTAAATCTACTCTCGCCAGATAATCGGGTTCCGTGGGCAGTAATCGGGCTTGGGGTGGTAGATTGGCAGGAGGTTCGATCGGTAATTGGCGCTGATCCAAAGCTTGAGCGATCGTACCAACTAATTGGGAGAGAACTTTTACCCGGGCCCAACGTTGACAGTTGCCCTCCACCAATGTCCAAGGGGCGGCCCCCGTGCTAGTGTAGGTAATCATTTCCTCGGCTAAACTGGCATACTCATCATAACGTTTGGCCTGTTGCCAATCTTCCGGACGCACGCGCCAAGATTCTAGCTCATTTTCGGCGTATTCTTTGATGCGTGACTTTAATTCCTTTTGACTGAGGTGAATCCAGAATTTAGCGATTGCGACCCCATCATCAAATAATTGTCGCTCAAAGGTGTTGATATCGCGCATGACCAGGGGAATCTGGGAGGAGGGCAATTTGTTCAAGAGTCGATCCTCTAGTAGATGAGTGTACCAACTGTGATAAAAAATGCCGATACTGCCTTTTGCTGGCAGTTTTTGCCAAAATCTCCACAAAAACGGGTAACTTTCCTCTTGGGAGGAAGGGGTTAAAATGGGATGGACGGTAAAACCGCGAGGATCCATATAGTTAACCATTTTTTTGACTAAAGTTCCCTTCCCTGCCGCTGCCCAACCTTCCAAAACCACCACCACGGGTAATTTACACTCCCAACAGGACTGCTGTAGCGATCGCAGTTGTTCCATTAAATCTTTAATTTGTGATTGATAAGTTTCTTTGTCAAGGGAAAGAGATAGATCGAGGGGACTTAACATGATGGTCAACTAAAAGGAAAATTAGGGTATAAAGTTATAGACAAGTCAATTTCAAATAGGTATGATCGCGTGTCTCAAGTTAAACCTACCATTCTCGTTACTGGCGGTGCGGGTTATATTGGTTCCCATGCGGTTCTAGCGCTCAAAAATGCCGGTTATTCCGTCATCGTACTCGATAATTTATCCTACGGTCACGCCGAAATCATTAAGGATATATTAAAAGTTGAGTTAATTGTCGGTGATACTAGGGATCGATCGCTGCTCGATAATTTATTCGCTAGTCGCAATATTGCCGCCGTCATGCACTTTGCCGCTTTTATTGCGGTGGGAGAATCGGTGCAGCAACCGGCCATTTACTATCAAAATAATGTTAGTGGTAGTCTGACTCTTTTGCAAGCGATGATCGCCGCCGATGTGAAGAAATTTGTTTTTTCTTCCACCTGTGCTATTTATGGAATGCCCAAGGAAATTCCCATGACGGAAAATCATCCCCATCATCCCCTCAGTCCCTACGCTGCCAGTAAGGAAATGGTGGAACAAATTCTTCGGGATTTTGATCCGGCCTACGGTTTAAAATCGGTGGCTTTCCGTTATTTTAATGCTTCAGGAGCCGACCCCAGTGGTTTATTAGGGGAAGATCACCAACCGGAAACCCATTTAATTCCCCTGGCTTTATTAACTGCCCTGAAAAAACGTGATTCCCTGTCAATTTTCGGCACGGATTATGATACTCCCGATGGCACTGCTGTTCGCGATTATATCCATGTTAATGATTTAGCCCAAGCTCACGTTTTAGGCTTAGAATATCTCTTAAATGGGGGCGAAAGTAATGTGTTTAATTTGGGGAATGGTAACGGTTTTTCTGTGCGCGAAGTGATTGAAACAGCGCGAGCGGTAACTGGTTTAGGTATTCCCGTAATCGAAAGTCCCAGAAGGGCAGGCGATGCCCCTATTTTAATCGGCAGTAGCGATAAAGCCAAACAGGTTCTCGGTTGGCATCCCCAATATGCCGATCTCAAGGTAATAGTTGAACACGCCTGGAATTGGCATCAAAAAAGACACGCTTAACAGCGATCGAGTGCCAAACTTTAATCTTATAAGATTGAACAGTTCTATCAGTCGATAACAGTAAAAAACTGCTAAGTAGGTGGGTGGAATTAAATATAAGATCAACGTAGGTTGGGTTGAAGCATGAAACCCAACGCCCGCATAGTTTACGAAGTGCGCTAACCCATCCTACAAATAATTGTGCCTCCCTACTTAGAGGCTGATAGTTTACTGCTATAAGCTTCTCTAGAATCCTCTCGAATACCTTGCTATGAATAACAAAATAATCTTAACATTTATAGGCTTGACTTTTTTAGCAAGTTGTGCTGATAGTAAACAGTTTCAATGTCAAAAAATCTATCGGATTGCCAACGAAGTGGCCCAAGAAACCAAATCCTTAACCAACGGTCAAGGGACAGAAATTGACCAAAAAAGTTGGCTATTAGCCGCCGATAAAATCGAACAGGCCGCAGAAAATATGAAAAAATTAGCCCTGAAGGATACCGAACTAGATAAATATAAGACTGCTTTCGCTCAAGTTTATGAAGATTATGCCACGGCCACTCGTGAAATAATTCAAGTTATCGAAACTCGCGATAAAAACGGGGCAAAATTAGCACAGGAAAAGGTAAGAAAAGCTGGCCAATTAGAAAAAGAAACTGGCGAAGCTTTTAATACCTATTGTCAAGCACAGTAAAGCAGTTATCAGTTATCAGTTATCAGTTATCAGTTATCAGTTAGAAGGTATTGGGGTTTTGGGGTATTAGTTAAAATTTTCCCATTTCCCCATTGCCCTATCTCCCCATCACCTCACTCCTATACTTTAGGGTTTAATCGCATACAAAGTGCCGACATTTTTACTGCGAGGCATCCGGGAGAAGATGATAAAACCGAAGTCTTGCAGATGTTTAACTAAAGCATCGGGACCCTTTTTATGCCATTCCATCATGATAATTTTCATCTGTCCCAATTGACCAGTTGCCGCTAAAGAATCGAGGATTTCGTATTCGGAACCTTCACAATCAATCTTGGCAACTATATCGATGTCGGGATAATCAGAGGTAATACCTTTAAACACATCGGTGAAAGGTTTAAGAATTAAATCGGCTGTAGCTGTTTGTTTCGAGGCAAAAGGTTTTAATTGGTTGTCAATACCAGAAATACCAACACTACCTTTCACGGTGTAATCGTATTCGACTTGAATAATTTCATCACGATCGCCGACTCCATAATCAAAAGCTTTAATCTTCTCCGCTAGATTAGGATTGAGGGCAAAATTTCTTAAAGCTTGGTCGTAGGTAGCCTTAAAAGGTTCGTAACTATAGACAGCTTTCACATTAGCTCGATTGGCAAAAAAGAGACTAGCAAAACCCGTATTCATACCAATATCGATCGCTACACAGGGCTTGTCATAGAGGAAATTATATACACCTAAAAGGAAAATTTCATGGGCGATATCTAAATCCTGTCCCGTCTCGATAATTAACTTAACTCCATCGATCTCGATAATTAGTAACCCGTTCTCATCGATATAAAATTTACAATCGGCCAGAGCTTTTAAGGCTTTAGCTTTGTTAAAAACTTTACTACCTAAGAGGAAATCTTGCTTATTTTTGCTTAGGCTGATCCCTAAAGGTTTATAGAAAAGTTGCCCAGATTTAGCATCATATTCCACATAATTAGGATTAATATTATGCTCTGCCAACTGACTAGACCAATATTGATCGGCAATATGGGGATAAGTCTTAAATTGTCGATAGCGTTTATGAGCATCTAACAGTTTTTGATAAAGCATTGCTTGTCTAGCCTCGATTTTTTAGGATTGCTGGAGGTAATTTTATGGACAAGTTTGACAAAGTTTGATAGACTTGTCAAGAAAATCCCTCGTCTCTGAGCATCAGAAGTCAGGAAACCCATCTCAAACAAGGTAACACAGACCATCAGGAGTTAACACGCCTTGAATTACTCTGATTTTATATTTTGGTGGATATTAATCCTTTTTAGCGTTCCTTTCTTAACGGCACGCTATATAGCGAAGTCCTTCAATCTCTGGCGAGGTGTTTTTGATGGGGTGGGATTAGCGGTGCTGTCCCTAATCTTGTTTTATTACGCCAGTCGCACCAGTTTCCTCGTTTTCATCGTTTCTCTAGCCTTTAACTACATTATGGTCTGGCTAGTGCTGAAAATGAGCGGCTGGAAAGCGAATCTCCTAGCTACTATCGTTATCGTCATCGATATTCTTGTCCTTGCCTACTTCAAGTATTTCGGCTTTTTTGTGCAGGAAATCATCGGATTATTCGTTTCCCTCCCCCCTAACTGGAAGGAACTTTCCCCAATTCCCGTGCCTAGCCAAATCCCGCCGGGGGTATCCTTCTATACCTTCCAGATGGTGGCTTTCGTGGTGGACTCCCTACGGGAAAAGAAAAAGAAACCCCTAGCCGTCCTCGATTATGTCAATTTTATCTCCTTTTTCCCGCAAATTGTCGCAGGTCCGATCGAGCGTCGCCGGGATTTATTACCACAAATGGAGGGATTTCGCCTCAAATTTACAGGAGAAAACTTCGAGAAGGGTTTGCGTTGGCTTTCCCTCGGTTTATTTATGAAATTTGTCCTCGCCGATAACATTGCTCCCTACATCGAATTAGATAAGATGATTGACAATGCTTGGTATATCTGGTTTGAGGCCTTTTTATTCACCCTGAGAATCTATTTTGACTTCGGCGGTTATAGCTTTATTGCTGTTGGTTTAGCCTATTTTGTCGGGGTTAGATTGGAATTAAACTTTTTAGCACCCTACACATCCCAAAGTATTAACGAATTTTGGCGACGTTGGCATATTACCCTTAGCACTTGGTTTCGGGATTATGTGTTTTTACCCCTGATGGGTTCCAATAAAAATTGGGCGCCTTTTTATCTATTCATTACCTTTACTCTCTCTGGTTTCTGGCACGGTGCAGCTTGGAATTTCATCTTTTGGGGTGCTTACCACGGGGCATTATTATTATTACTCCGTTATCTGGGCCGACCTTTCTATGCTTTCGTCGGAAAATACGTTTCTCAGCCACAAATTGTCTCCTGGGCTTTAACGCAATTGGCTGTCATTTTTGGTTGTCTCTTTTTCATGGAGATTAACACCAGAAGATTAATCGGGAAAATGTTGGTAATCGCCAATCCTTTCAATTATTCCTTAGCTAATATCGGAGAAATTTTTAGTTCCTATAGTCTCAATCAAGGAGCAGTTTTAAGCGTTGCTTTAGTTCTTGGTATCATTGTTTTAATCCTCGAACATCTGGCTATTGCCCAGAAAAAATTTGAATATGAACTATTGTTATCACCTTGGCTGTCTAAAATATTGCTAGGTTTAACTATTCTCCTAGCTTCCACTAATACCGGTGACTTTATTTACTTTGAATTCTGATGAATACTAAATCCTTTAACATTTTCCCCTGGTTAGCTTCTGTGGGAGTCGCTTGGTCCCTCGGCTTTGTTTACAATGTCATCTACGGCGGCGAATTAAGCTGGTTGCGGATGATGTACAACGAAAAATCAGCGATCGCAGCTAGGGTCGAAGGACCGCGGCGTTTAATCGTCACGGCAGGATCGGGAGCGCATTATAGCATAAATTCGGAATTAATGGCCAAAGAATTGGGAATGCCTGTGGTTAACTTCGGTTTACAGGGGGATATCGGGTTAAATGTCATTGCCGCTATGATTCTCGAAAAAGCACGCAAAGGGGATGTCATTCTGCTGATTCCTGAATATCTCATGCTCATGGATGAGGACGGTTTTAATCGCGGCGAAGGACTTTGGGGGTCTGCACCTTTTAGCGTCGCTATTGGCAAACCCGGGTTAGGTGGGATACCGTTAAAAACCATGATCGAGGATACTTGGTTATTAGGTATTCCGGGGATGCGTCCAGTTACTAAATCGATGGTTGATTTATTCACTAAAGGCAGAATGACGGGTTATCTTTCCGATCCAATGACTAATACAGGTGATCCGACTATAGTTAAGGAAAGAACGGGGAAATGGTGGCAAATGACCTTTGATACTGCTGCTTCTCCTCATTCAATTAAATTGATTGAAAAACTCAAGAAAGATTTAGAAGCAAAAGGGGCGACTTTAGTGGTTTCTTTGCCCTGGGTTTATGCTAAAAATGATGGTAAAACCGTTGCTAATATTCGCAAGTCTGCTGAAGAATTAAGTCGGGTTGTGCCAACAATTTATGACCCAAAAGACTTGAATATTAAGACAGATTCTACTATTTTTGCTGACACTCACTATCATCTTTTGCCTCCGGCGAGAATTATTCGTTCAGAACAGTTAGTTTCGGAACTAAAACCTATTTTACAAGCCTCTGAGCCTAAAAATCCATGAATAAACCTATAACTAAGATTTGCATTCTGGGGGGTGGTTTTGGAGGGTTATACACGGCACTCGATCTGAGTCGATTAACAGCAGTAAAATCGGGTCAATGGCAAATAACTTTAGTCGAACCGAAAGACCATTTTCTCTTTACTCCCCTTCTCTATGAACTAATTACAGGAGAATTGCAACGCTGGGAAATTGCCCCTTCCTACCGTCAATTATTAACAGGAACTCAGGTTAATTTAAAAACTCAAAAAGCCAGTAATATTGACTTAAACAATCACCGAGTATATTTAGAAAATGAGGAAATTTTAGATTACGATTACCTCGTTTTAGCGGTGGGAGTTCGCAATCGTTGGCCCGCTATACCCGGATTAGCCGATTATGGTCTAACTTTCCGTAGTTTAGAGGATGTGGAAAGATTACAAACGACAATTTATAACCTAGAAACTCAAGGAAAATCCTCAATTAATTTAGCAATTATTGGCGGCGGTCCCAATGGGGTAGAATTAGCCTGTAAGGTGGCTGATCGTTTAGGAAAAAAAGGCAAAGTTCATCTAGTGGAAAAGAACGAGGAAATACTGCAAAACTTCCCTAAATCGGTGCGTGTTGCTTCCTATCGTTCCCTTTTAGCCAAGAATGTTAGTCTCTATTTAAACACAGGATTAAAGGAAGTTGCAGCTAATTCCATAACCGTATTTAAAGATAATACAAATGAAGTCATCTCCATTGATTTATTATTGTGGACAGCAGGAACCCAAGCACAGGATTGGATCAATAATTTAGATTGTCAGAAAACAGCACAAGGCAAATTATTAACCCGTTCCAGTTTACAATTAATCGACTATCCCGAAGTTTTTGCCGTTGGGGATATAGCCGAAATTTATCCTAGTAAACAGGTAATTCCTGCCACAGCACAAGCAGCCTATCAAGCAGCCAGTGTAGTAGCCAAAAATATCTCGGCAGTGATCAGAAAAAAATCGCCCCAACCCTATTATTATCTGCATTTAGGTGATATGTTAACCCTGGGTAAACAATCAGCCCTTGTCTCCAGTTTTGGCATTAATATTAGTGGTAAATTAGCCGATATAATGCGTCGTTTTGTCTATATACTGCGTTTACCCAGCAAACGCCATCAATTGAAAGTGTTTCAACATTGGGCAAAAAAAATTCTTCTCCGACTCCGTTATTCACAGGTGTTATCTAATACTAAATCCGTTGAGTATAGGCTACATATCAGGAGAGGCAAAAGGCAAAAGGGAGAATAAATAATCAGTTCCAACCGGGTTGTTAGCCCTTACACAATTGGCTACAATAGCCCTACACAAGCTACGAGAGAAAAGTATGCCTGAATTAAAAATTAGCATTAGTGAGGCTGCTCACAAAACGCTGTTAGCACTTGTTGACTCCTCTGGGGATACGCTCCCAACAGTATTAGACAAAGCCATCGAAAATTATCGCAGATATGTTTTTCTAGTTCAAGCGAATGAAGCCTTCGCCGCCTTAAGGAAGAATGAGACTTTATGGCAAGAGGAAATTTCTGAAAGGCAGACATGGGAGCAAACTCTCGCTGATGGAGTAGAAGGGTAGTGGCAGAAATTACCAGAGGAGAAATATGGCTAGCAGATCTTAATCCAGTAAGGGGGCATGAACAGGCTGGTAAGCGTCCATGTTTAGTGATTTCAGCAGACCTGTTTAATCAGGGTGCATCTGGCTTAGTTGTTGTTTTGCCAGTAACTTCTAAAGACAAAGGAATCCCTTTCCACCTAAAAGTGGAACCCCCAGAGGGAGGAGTGAAAATGCCAAGTTTTATCAAGTGCGAGGACGTAAGATCAATCTCAGTAGAACGACTTGAGAAGCGATGGGGAACTGTATCCTCAGAAACCCTGGCATTGGTTGAAGACAGACTGAGAATCTTAATGGGACTGTAATGAAGATAGTTTCACCAATTTGCGCTCCAAGCCCAGGTTTTAGTTTGCATTCTTCCACTGTTCCAATGCCCCCTTCGTGTGACTGTACCATTCTGAATTTGATTACGATTAGGCTTGCCCTCGTAACGCGCCGATAGACTAACCAGTGCCTTCGGCATCGCAACTAAACTCACAGCTTCAATCAATCTGCATGGTGCGTTCCCAAAAATCGATCGGTGGAGCAGTAGGATACAGATTAGGGAACGCACCCTACAAGATCGGCGATCGCACTCCGTTATTCACAGGTGTTATCTAAGCAACCGATTGAATCAAAAAATACTCGTTAATTGTAGTTAAAATCCATGAAAACCTTTCTCAAAAATATGGCGGCAGCTTGGCAAGCCCTCCCAGAGATTCTTAAAAACCTTAAGTCTCTGAATAGTTCTTCCTCAAAATATCAAGATAGACTAACAGAGTTACAAATTGATAATTATCTGCTGGAAAACTTGCATAAAAACCCAAAATATGATAACCCTAAAAAACTAAACCGCTACGAATTTAAGGTTTTTTCCCAAGCGGGAGAAGATGGTATTATTAGCGAGATTTTTAATCGCATTGGAACCACAAATAAATTCTTTGTGGAATTTGGAGTTGGCAACGGTTTAGAAAATAATAGTGCCTATTTGTTAGTAAAAGGATGGCAAGGTTATTGGATTGAAGGCAGTGATCGATTTTGTCAAAGTATTCGCCAATCTTTTGAAGATTTAATTGCTAACCAACAATTAACTTTAAAAAATACTTTCATCACTGGCGAAAATATTGAAGACTTGTTCCGAAAGGGCAATGTACCGACCGAATTAGATTTATTATCCATTGATATTGATGGTAATGATTATTGGGTCTGGCAAGCAATTACTAATTATCGTCCCCGGGTGGTAATTCTCGAATATAATGCTATTTATCCCCCCGAATCGAGTTGGGTGATGCAGTATAATCCCAGTCACCAATGGAAATATAATAGTCATATGGGATCAAGTTTGAAAGCTCTAGAAAAACTTGGTCATCAAAAGGGTTATAAATTGGTGGCTTGTAGTTTGGCTCTTCTGGTTTCTGTGTGGAAACGAGGTCTATACTGATACTTTCTTCCGCAAAATAGCCCTAAAAGTCTTGCCCGATAAGCATTTCACGATTCCATAAGCAAAAATTATCACACAAAGTCGAGAAGAGCCGTAGTTTTTCGGGAGTGAATGCTTTCTTTGTGCGAGAAGATTTACTCGCAGATCATTTCTGTTCCCCTTTTAGTGCTGAAAATCATTACGAACCCGCACGCTATTTTCTTTGTTCCCAAAAAGCTGGACATCCTCGCGCTTTTGGCAAATTTAAGACTATTGAATAGGGGAAATTAACTGATAATTAATACAAAGTTAGGGTGCGTTAATTTAAGCAATAACACACCCTAACTGTGTATTAATGCAAGAAATGACGAATGCCTGTTAAGACCATAATTAAACCTAACTCATTAGCGGCATTAATCGAATCCTGATCTTTTAAAGAACCTCCGGGTTGAACAATTGCCTCGATACCAAACTGGGCCGCCGTGCAAACAGAATCATCAAAAGGGAAAAAACCATCACTAGCTAAATAGCCCCCTTTGGCTGCTTCTCCCGCTTGTTCAAGGGCAATTTTTACCGAACCAACGCGATTCATTTGCCCCGCACCAACGCCTAAAGTAGTTTGATTTTTTGTCACCACAATAGCGTTAGATTTAACGTGCTTAGATACCTTCCAAGCAAACAGTAATTCCGCTAATTGTGCGGGGGTGGGTTGTTTTTCCGTCACCACGCGCCACTCGTCCGGGGTTTCTACCACGTCATCGGCCGCTTGTACTAGAAAACCGCCAGCGATAACTTTTACTGTTTGTTTTTCTCCCGTGCTTAAATCCGGCAGCAATAAAATCCGCACTTTTGACTTTTTAGCGAGTATATCCCGGGCGACCGGGCTACAATCGGGGGCAACCACGCATTCTAGGAAGGTTTTCGTTAATTCTTTAGCGGTTGCTTCATCTATGGCTTGATTTAGGGCAACAATACCCCCAAAAGCGGAGGTAGCATCGGCATTAAAAGCTTTAGTATAAGCTTCTACCAAACTATCACCGATCGCCACTCCACAGGGATTAGTGTGTTTCAAGATAGCGGCGGCTGGTTCTTCTGGTCCGAATTCGGCGATTAAACGGCGGGCTGCTTCCAAATCGACTAAATTGTTATAACTTAGTTCTTTTCCCTGTAATAAGGTCGCTTTTGCCCAACCGTGAGCCGTTGTACCGCTACTGTACCAACTGGCACTTTGGTGGGGATTTTCGCCGTAACGGAGGGTTTGCAGGGCATTTCCTGCTAAATTAAAGCGAGTCGTTTCCCCGTTTAAGCTGGCGAAATAGGCAGCGATCGCACCATCGTAGGCATTGGTTAAAGCGAAGGTTTCCCCCGCCATTTTTTGACGGAATTCCAGGGAGATTTCGCCGTTATTTTGCCGTAATTGGCTTAAATACTGCTCGTAATACTTCGGGTTACTGATGACAGTCAAATGGGCGAAATTTTTAGCTGAGGCGCGTAACATCGCCGGACCACCGATATCGATTTGTTCGATCGCCTGAGCGGTGGTGACATCAGGATTGGCGATCGTCTGTTCAAAGGGATAGAGATTAACCACCACCAAATCAAAAGGACGAATTTGATTAGCCTCCATTTCCGCTAAATCTGACTCCCAATCCCGTCTAGCCAAAATACCGCCATGGATGCGAGGATGGAGAGTTTTCACCCTTCCGCCCAAGATTTCAGGAGATCCTGTATATTCTCCCACTTTAATCACGGGAATTCCCGCCGATTGGAGTGTTTTGGCGGTTCCTCCACTGCTAATAATTTCAAAATCAAATTCTTCTGTTAGCTGACGGGCAAAGTCAACTATTCCGGTTTTGTCAGTGACGCTGATCAGCGCTAAACGTCCCATAGTAGTGATCTATAAGCAACAATTTCAGTATATCCCAGCCCTAACCCGTTAAAAATTAAAAAAAGTAGGTTAGTAAATAATCAGCTGCTTCTATATTTTCGTCTCTCAAATATCAACTTATGCCAAGGAACTTTTTAAACTCCTCCTGGAAAGATTTAGTCTGACTTGTTAAAAAATACAGGATTTTTCAGGGGGGCAATTCAAGTCTGAATTACATCACTGTCTGATCTACCTTCATAGAATACCTCATTCGGGGTACGATAGTCAAGGCATTTTCGAGGACGATTGTTAATTAAGTTTACGGCTCTTTCTACCTCCTCTGGCTTAACAATTTTCAAATTCGTTCCCTTGGGAAAGAATTGTCTTAACAGTCCCTTGGTATGCTCGTTTAATCCCCTCTCCCAAGAATTATCAGGAGTAGCACTCATAAAAATATGCTCATAGTTTCTTCACGAGACTCTTCATGTCCACAAAATTCTTTGATCTTGTCACAAGTAAAGGTTTTTCTTTTGTCAGGGGGAATCTCTTGGAAAAGTTTTTCGGTGACAAGGGTTGATTTCCGATGCGGTTTTGTTTTTGGCTAATCCTGCTACTAAAAATTTCGAGGCTTTGTCCACATGAGTAACGAGAACTCCTAGATGATTTCCTCCAATCATTGTGTCACTTTCCCAATGACCGATTTCGGTTTTCTGGTCAGCAATTGCTGGTCGCTCGCAGATATCTACACGCCCGGTCATCCCTCCATGCTTACTTTTTCCTCCACCTCGACTCTTTCTTTTTCCTCGTCTGGCCGCGTAGGTATTCTTGATACTTTCCACAGTCTCGATAGTTCTGATAGATCATTTGATAGATGGTTTCGTGACTGAGAGATTCTTGACCAGCTTTTTTCAGACGACCCGCTATTTGTTCGGGACTATGATAATCTTTCAATCCTTTTTTCACCAACTCTAAGGTAGCCTTGCTGACATTTTAAAAGGGTTGTTTTGAGCTTGTGCTGTGTCAGGTAGATAGCACCCCAGGGAACTTTGATTCCTTTTTAATTCCCGTGATATTGTGCTTTGATGACATCCGAGCCAGACGGCCATTTGCCGTTGAGATAAATTTCCCTCTTGACTAAGTTGGTAGAG
>NZ_JADBRW010000145.1:0-6662 GCF_020247025.1 Microcystis sp. M109S1 | reverse complement strand
TGGTCAATTACCTAATTTTCAGGGAAAAAGTCCCTGAATTTTCCCCCCAATCACTCCAAGGGTCGGCACTTTTTGAGGGAAAAAAAGTCTAAAAACCTTGTTGGATAAGGTTTTTAGATTTATTCAGCAAACCCTAATTAACCCCACTCTGTTGTGTATCTTGACCCTGCACAGCGTCGGCAGCGGAAACACCATCACCCTGAAAACCAAAATACCATAAAGCAGCGGCAGCTTCAGCGCGAGTTACTGGTCTTTTTGGCTGAAATAGGGTAGTAAAACCAAAAACTCGCCGAATATTAGCTTGTTCAGCATTTTGAAAATCGGCATAAAGAGCGCGCACCAGCTGCGGGTTAATTTTATTAGTATCCTGAAAACCCCAAGTATTTTTAATCGTATCAAGATTGGCGCTCGGTAAAGCTTTTCTAATATCTAATGGCACTTTCCACGCGATTAAATCTTCCCGGGTTAAAGGAGCATTGGGACGGAATAAAAGGGTGCTACTATCTCCCGTTAAAGGAGAGGGAATTAACCCCGCTTCCGCTAATCCTTGAATATAAATATAATCGGGATCGTTATTTTTAACATCACTAAAAGCTGGGGAACTATTGGGAGTAGCTAAACGGATTTGTTTACCCGCTACATTGGCATAAATGGCATTATTAGCCTGTAACAACCAGCGGGCAAATTCTCGGCGCTTTATTGTATCATTAGGGTTAAACTGATTGTTATTACCTGTTAATACTCCTAATCTAGCTAAGTCTTGAATGTGGCTCTTTAAGGGATTAGGTAAGGATTCGAGATCGTTAAAACTGGTGGGATTAAGATTGGGTAAGGGGGAAGAAATAGGGGAGGGACTAGGGGAGGGACTAGGGGACACAATTGGGGTTCCTATTGGACGATAATCGAGGCTATATTCGGTATTGGGAGAAGTGGCAGTTATGGTGATAGTTAATTCTAAATTATCTCGACGGGCCGTTAGGGTACTATTGACTCCTTCCCCAGAAAAGGGAGTGATAATTTCCCAATTATTATTAACTAATTCCTGTTGATAAAAAGCCTCGATCGCATTGCTGGGATCGTTGGATTGCCAACGGGTTTGTCCACCAGTATTATCAGGATTTGTCTGCACGGATAATAATTCTGATTGACTATATCGAGGAATTTCTGCGGGAAAATTTGCGGGTAATTGCTTGTTATTAGGAGAGTTTTCCGGTATGGGATTTGTTTGTAGATTAGGATCAGCAGCCAGACGATTTTCTAGGTCAGGATTGCCACTACAGGCTGCTAAAATGCCCAGCAGGGTGATAATTGTACTGTAGCGAATAAACTTACTCACGGTCTTTACCAATATTGTTTCCTTAGCTTTATCCTAGCTTATTTATTCGGGGTTTTGACTAGGGAAAATTTTGTGCCACCATTGACGTAATTTACCCAGTAGAAATCCTCCTAACCCTTTTGTGTATTTTTCAAATTTGTAGTAAAATAAAATGTCGATTATATCCTGTGTGGCAAGATACGTGAGATAGGATACTCCTTGATCGATACGCGCATCACTATATTCTAAATAAACTTTGCGACTGAGGCGATCGGATAAATTCCATTTTGGTTGAAAATATTCTTGCATCCGCTGTTGATAAGGGGTAAAACTACTCGATTTTCCCTGTAAATATTCTTCCATGTATTGACAAGCAATTTCGGCTCCTTTCATAGCATAGCGAATACCTTCCCCTCCTAAAAAGTTAACCGTAGAAACCGCATCACCAATCGCTATAATATTCGGTTCTTGATAATAAATATCTTGCAGATTGAGCGAATATTCTAAAATAGACCCATGGATGTCGATTATATTATATTTAGAGAGATTCATGTAGGTTTGAATAATTTGTGTAATATAACTTTTTAAAGGCTTAACTTCAGAAATATAAGGATGTTCTCCCTCTAACCAAGCGGCTCCTATTTTTAATTGCTGATTATCCATAGGAAAAATCCAAGCATAACCTTTAGGACTCCATTTATGACCGAGAAAAAATACTAAATTATCTTGATATTTTTGATAAAATTGTTCTGGTACTGTAATTAAATATTCAATGCCCACTGCTTTTAAAAAATCAGGTTTTTCTCGTCTATGTTTATAGATAACTGCTCTAGCGTATCCCGTGGCATCAACCAATAAACGAGTAGTAACTGTCTCGATTTCCTCTCCTTTTGATTTCAAGAAAACAGTTAGCTTATCCTCCATCTGTTGATATTTCAGATAACGACAACCTAAACGAACTTCTCCCCCCCAACGCAGCACTTCTGTGGCTAAAAACTCTCGCAATTTGGCAAAATCAAAAACTACCCCTAAAGGTTGCGGTGATGACCAAAAATGATGTATGCTAGTGGAGATAATTTCGATATTTTTCCAAAACCTAGCCACTACGGTTTCGGGGAGATTGAATTGTTCTAAAATTTCTAGGGGAGAAGCGGCACTAGAAAAGTTATTATCTTGCCAACTAGAATGTTGTTCCACCAAAAGAACACGATAACCTTTTTCACTTAATAATCTACCACAGTGACCTCCCGCCGGTCCCCCCCCAATAATTACGACATCATAATCCATGATTTACTGCCTCGCCTAATCTTGCTAACTTGCTTTCATTTTACCCTAAATCGCCCTCTGTTAAACACCAAACTTATGAAACTGTTGTGCATCTAAATTTGATAAGTAGCTGATTATAATTAAATTAAAAATGGATTTTAGGTTCGATCCCCCCTGCCCCCCTTAATAAGGGGGGTGCCGATAGGCGGGGGGATCTGAAAGTTTTCAACACCTACCTACTTACTCTTTTTGACCTGTTCCCTATTCCCTCATCGAAAGCCGACTAGCTTATGACATTTTTATTATTCTTAGTTACTTTCCTATCGCTAATAATTTGGTTATATTTAATCTTAGCCAGGGGACAATTTTGGCTATCTAACCAAAAAATTAATCCTGTCACTTCTCCTTTAACAAATTATCCAAAAGTCTCGGCAATTATCCCCGCACGAAACGAAGCCGACGTTTTACCTATCAGTTTAACCTCCCTCTTTAACCAAGATTATCAAGGAGAATTTTCGATTGTTTTAATTGACGATCAAAGTAGTGATGGTACGGGGAACGTTGCTCAAAAAATTGCTGATCAATCTCATAAATCTGACCAAATAACTATTATTTCTGGACAACCTTTAGAGATAGGATGGACGGGTAAATTATGGGCAATGAAACAGGGAATAAAAGAGGCTACCGAGAAATTCGCTCCCGATTATTTTCTGTTTACCGATGCCGATATTGCCCACGCAGCAGATAATTTAACCCAATTAGTCACTAAAGCAGTACAAGAAAAACAAGCTTTAGTTTCCCTGATGGTGCTGCTAAACTGTGACAGTTTTTGGGAAAAATTCCTCATTCCTGCTTTTGTTTTTTTCTTCGAGAAACTCTATCCTTTTCCCCTAGTTAATAACCCTAATTCCCCGATAGCAGCCGCCGCTGGGGGCTGCATTTTAATTCGCCGAGATATCCTAGAAAAAATTGGCGGTATTGAGATTCTTAAACAAGCTTTAATTGATGATTGTTCTTTGGCGATCGCAGTTAAAAAATATCTACAAAATCACCCCGAAAATCCTGAGAAATCCATCTGGTTAGGATTAACAGAAACTACCTATAGTCTCCGTCCCTATCCCGATTTAGCCAGCATTTGGAATATGGTAGCCCGCACCGCCTTTACACAACTTAATTACTCAACACTTTGGTTAATCGGGACAATTTTCGGGATGTTTTTAACCTATTTAGCCGCCCCCTTGGGCTTAATCTGGGGATTGGCATTAAAACAAACATCAATTATGATAATTAGTGCCGTCACCTTATTACTAATAGCCCTTTCCTATAGCCCGACTTTAAGACTATATAAATTATCGCCCCTGCGGGCTTTAACTTTACCCCTAATTGCCCTCTTTTATAGTGTAATGACCATCGATTCTGCCCTGCGTTATTGGCGCGGTCAAGGGGGAGGTTGGAAAGGGCGAGTTTATCCTAATTAGGGTTGGCTGAATAATGGTAAAACCCTTTTAAAATAGGGCTTTTGACCTGTTAAAATTGGAACCTTTAAAAACCCGGCATTATCCTTTTAAAGTACAATAATTAGTAGTAGGGTGCGCTCTTCGATAGCGTAACGCATCAAATAAATTAATGATAGATAAGAACTCTTGCAAATTAATTATATGTTATAATAAACTTAAATTAATGATAGGTAGGGTGCGTTACGACGGATTGTTAGATTTAAGTTTAAGCAGAGATTATCGCCGTCTAACGCACCCTACATTTTACTTGCAACAAGGAAATAATTCCTAATTTAAGGAAGTCCAAGACAGTAGAACGCCCCCCAGTAACGATAATCCTGAAAAGGCACTGCGTCGGGAGCAAAATTGTCAAGCCACTTGATCAATTCGCTGATTTTTTGATAATTGGCCCCAGCAGCATCGGTGTTGGGGTCTTGGGCGCGGCGCAGTTGTTGCCAAGTCTGGAAAGCCTGCTGATAATCGACTGTCAAACGGTCCCGCCAGTCTTTTTGGCAAGTCTCCCGCAACGCTTGGCGAGCCTGATGTAGAGCCGTTAAGCGTTCCTCTCCGGCCCGCCGTGCGCGATGGTACTCCCGCGAAAACAGCGTTGTGGCTAGGTCAGCCACGGCCCAATGACTACTGATCACACTTCGAGCGCCCCCCAGCAGAAAGCCTGTACCTAAGCTGAGGGGTTCGTCCAGTAATTCCCGTCGCAGGTTTCCTTCCTCATCTCGGAAACTGGCAAAACTGAGACCAGTTTCACAACAGGAGAGAAACACTTCCGACAATTCGGGAAAGCGCCACGAGGGACTAATTAAATCCCGCAAGGTGACTTTTTGCTCCCCGTCTAGGACGAGGTGGGAGTTGAGAGGATCATCGGGGCGACTGGTGGCGTGGTGGCTGGAGAGTAGGGCTTGCACTTGTTTGAGCAGTTGCAGATAAGAGTCGGGGGTGACAGTGCGCCCCTGTAGCCGCAGTTGGCGAGGCACATTCCAGGTTTGGGCGACCCACTCACACTCTAGGGGAGTATAGGGCAAATCCTCTGTGGTGTTTTCCACAATCCCCAGGGTGTCGGGAGTCGGTTGCGATCGCTCTTGGCACAGTCCCAGAATTTTGGTACTGGGGACAAACTGAAGGCGAAAGCGATCGCCCAGTAGTTTGCCTTCGGCGGTGGGTAGAAGGTCGAAGGGAATTTGGTGCAGAAAGAGGTGGGGAATCAGGATTAAGTCAGTGATGCCCTGGAGGTGCTGTTGGATGAGGGTATCGAATTGCAGGCGGGTTGCCAATTCTTGCAGACGAGCGGCCATAGCTTGGTGCCACTCCTCCCGACGCTGCTGGCGGGATTGGGCGGTCTCTGCTTGATTAATCGCAATGTAGGGGTTAACCCAGTTTTCGACCAGCCAGTTTTGCAGGTCGTTGGCGGACTCCGGGGGATTGGGAATAGTGTGGCAGTTGACCGATTCCCCGCCATCCCGGGAGGGGCGACGCAGGACAAAGATGTGGGTATGGGTGGCGGTGGTGTAGAAGCTGAGGAGGGCGGTCTGGGGAGAGGGGAGCAGCGCCATTAACTCATCAAGGCGAGGTTGGGGTTGGGGTTGCTGAAGTTGGGCGGTAATGGCATCAAAGCGGTAGAGAGCTTCCCAGGCTTGACGTTCAGCGGCTTCGGCGGCGAGGAGTTGTTCAGAGGCAAAGCTAGCGCGGGTGTTGCGGCTTAGTGCAGGGGTCAAGGATGGTTTATCGTCTTTGGACAGTTCAGGACGGTCTTGAGCGAGTTGGGATTTGCTGCGGCGGCTGTCCTGAAGTTGCTGATACCAGGCTTGTATTTCTGGGGGGATGCGCCCATCGGCGTAGAGGTCGCTGATGGCGATTAGGTCGGCAAGGCGTTTGGAGCGGGAACGTTCGACGGTTCGCAGCGCCAGGGAGAGGTCGCCCTGGTTAACGGCCGCTTGGATCAGGTTTTCATAAACGCCGATAGACTCGCGGACAATTTCTTGGCGCAGGGCTTCGCTGGTAGCCCAGGCGCGGCTTTGTTCAACGGCTTCCACGGCAACCCTGTAGCCTTCTAAGGCAATGTCCCACCAGCCCTGCTTAAAGCCCAAGTTGCCGAGGTTCCCTCCAGTTCTGAGGGTGTCAGCCGGTAAGAGAGTGGGGTTGAGAAAGGAAAGTGCCTCTCGAGAAAAGGCGATCGCCCGTTCTAGGTTGGCTACCGGCTCTTGACCCAATTCGGCTTGGGTCTGGTAGGCTATGCCCAGATTATTCAGGGTTGTGGCTAAATCCCTTTCTAATCCGGGTTGGCGGAAGATGGTGGCGGCTTCGCTGTAGTTGGCGATCGCCCGTTCTAGGTTGGCTACCGGCTCTTGACCCAATTCGGCTTGGGTCCTGTAGGCATTGCCCAGATTAGTCAGGGTTCCGGCTAAATCCCTTTCTAATCCGGGTTGGCGGCAGATGGTGGCGGCTTCGGTGTAGTTGGCGATCGCCCGTTCTAGGTTGGCTACCGGCTCTTGACCCAATTCGGCTTGGATGCTGTAGGCATTGCCCAGATTAGTCAGGGTTGCGGCTAAATCCCTTTCTAATCCGGGTTGGCG
>NZ_JADBRW010000144.1:0-14145 GCF_020247025.1 Microcystis sp. M109S1 | reverse complement strand
ACTCAATTGTATATCTTTTGGTATTAATTTGTTTGTGCCTTAAGTCGTTCCCTATATGAATTTCAGCTACTTTTGAGCGTAGGTTCTCTCATCTAATTTTATTTTCAGTTAGTTATTTGCATAGCAATTCCCGAAGAGCCAGAATCCGAAAGCACAGTCGAATTTGGGAGAAACAATCACTTTTTTCTGACTGATCAGGTGTTTCAAGTCCCCTCTCTAAAGGGACGATCGCGGTTTAGATTCTGGGGAAGAGGCGATCATTAGTATTGCTTAGATGTTAAGTTGGTAATCAGACTATAATCAACAAATGAATAGAAAACAGCGAAAAACCTATGATTCTATTTTTGTTGATCCCATCCGCCGTAACATCTTTTGGGATGATATAGCGGTATTCGCTTGAGTGAGATACAGACAAAGTCTTGCCTAGACTGACTCATAGCCTGTTGCACTATACCTCATTCGACTGCATACCGCTATAAGGTGATGGCTCAAGAGTGGGATTTGATCTTAATGAAATTTCCCTTAATATTCATTCCCCGCACCCCCAAAAGGAACTAAAAAGATACCCAATTAAAGCTATTCGTAAATTTTTAATTAAAGCAGGAGTAAACTAATGCAATACAAAGGCTATGAAGCTGTGATTGAATATGATGCCAGCGATCGCTTATTTTTTGGTCGTGTCATTAATATAGAAGATATTATTGTTTTTGATGGTCTTTCCGTTGATGAGCTAGAACAGGCTTTTCAAACCGTCATTGAACAATATTTAACGGATTGTCAAACCCTTAATAAAATCCCTACACCACCAACTTATTCCTTTGATGAGGCGACTACGACGGTAATAAATTAACTAATAGGTCTTTTTAAGTTTCGTAGGTTGACTTATGATATAATTGCTTCTATCAATCTCATTGCTTAAACATGAATTCTGTAGAGAGATATATAAAATCTCCTACCCCATTTATGGTTCATAACTGGGAAAAATTGCTACCTGATTGGCAAGTTCCTCCGCAAACTATCGTAATTGTCTTGATTAATTCTCAATTTCCTTTAGACGAAGAAGGAGAATTAATTGAACAGGAAAAAGATCGCCTACTTAAGCAATTTATGCAATGGGGTCAATCTTTCCATCTTATGAGTCAAAAACAAGGCTTCTTAACAGAAATCATTTGTCCTAAAGAAGGAATACCTCAATACTCAAAAAAAGGCGATGCTCATTTTGATTTGGTTGCCACGGTTCATCATTCATTGGGATTTAATTTTTCGACAGTTAGAGGCTGTAAAACTCTGCTGCATCCAAGATGGCATACTGCTGTCTATCCCGGACTTTTCTTGTCTGGGACGACAGCAGTAGCAGTTGAGTCAATTTTGACAGCAATTATGATTGGTGAAGCCGATATTTGACGAAATTGTCCCAAAAATTTGGCTAGTGACTAATAGCCATTTTTAAGCTTGCACTATCTTAGTTCGATGGGAACGACCGCGCCACCAAGCGAGTAGGGTACTAGCGATAAAAATACTCGAATAGGCCCCAGCTACGAAACCGATAATTAAAGCTAGGGCAAAATATTTTAAGGTGGTGCCACCAAAGAGAAAAATCGCCACCAGAGGCAATAAAGTGGTCAGGGTGGTATTAATCGAACGAGCTAGGGTTTGACTCACCGCATTATCGACAATTTCATCCACGGATAGTTCAGGAGTTTGGGCGAAATTTTCCCGCACGCGATCATAAATTACCACTGTGTCGTTAACAGAAAAGCCCACAATTGTCAAGAGGGAAACCAAAAATAAACTATCCACTTCTACCCCCGCAATTAAGCCTAAAACCGCAAATACGCCCACGGTAATTAGAACGTCATGAAAGAGGGCGACAATGGCAAAAAAAGCGTAATCCCGTTGAAAACGAAAGCTTAGATAGACGGCAATGCCAAAGAAGGAAACTAATAGGGCCAAAAATCCCGACCTAAATAATTCTTGACCGATAGTGGGACCGACGGTATCGATTTGACTGGTTTCGGGGTCAAAGGTGCCGATTTTCTGATTTAAAGTGTCGAGTAATTTTGTTCTCTGTTCTTCTACGAGGGTTTTCGTCCGCACCGATAAAGTATATTTATCCAAAACCTGCACACTACTATTACTCAATCCCTCCTCGTCTAAAATCACTTGCACTTCGGCAGTAGTTAAGGGTTTCTCACAGTTATTCTTTTTAGCACAGGCTAATTCTATCTGAATTCTCGTGCCACCAACAAAATCTAAACTCGGCCGCAAAGGCGCTTGAATAGTGAACCAAGAAATTACCATGGCCAAAATACTACCAATCGTCAGCAAGGCCGAGACTGTCCACCAAAAATTACGCTGTTTTGTAACGTTAAATGCCATATTGAGTAAGAGGTGAGTGGGGGTTGGGTGTTGGGGGTTGGGGGTTGGGTGTTGGGGGTTGGGGGTTGGGGTATTAGTTGAATTTCCCCATTTCCTTATTTCGCCATTTCCCCATTTCCCCATTTCCCCATTTCCCTAATAACTACTGGTTTGCTGGTAAATTAGGGCAGAAAAGTTGCGGTTTTTGACGGACGCTGGGGACGTTTAACACGGTGATTAACAGGAGCGTGCGACTACAGGTTAAAGCGGTAAACATACTCACAGCTACCCCAATGGCTAAAGTTAAGGCAAAACCTTTGACTAATCCCGAACCCAACCAAAATAAGGCACCACAGGCGATTAAAGTAGTGACATTACTATCAAGAATACTGGAAAAAGCCCGGTAAAATCCCGACTCTACCGCCCGAAATAAAGATTTTCCGGCCCTTAATTCTTCCCGGGTGCGCTCAAAAATCAGTACATTTGCATCAACAGCCATGCCGATACTGAGGATAAATCCAGCAATACCGGGTAAGGTCATCGTGACTCCCACTAAGGCAAAAGCCCCCAGAGAGAGTATAGTATAGATAATCAGGGAAATATCAGCGATGACACCGGGTAAACGGTAATAAACCGCCATGAAGATTAAAACTAACAGTAAACCCACTAAACCAGCGTAGATACTGCGACGGATGCTATCTTGGCCTAAAGTTGCCCCAACGGTGCGAATTTCTTCGACTTTGACGGGAAAAGGGAGGGAACCACCGCGCAATTGAATCGCTAGATCGTTGGCAGTTTCGGCGGTAAAATTACCAGTAATCACGGCCCTGCCTCCAGTAATACCAGTTTGGGCAAACTGCACATCAACCACAGGGGCGCTAATTAATTCATTATCGAGGAAAATCCCAATACTGCGACCAGTACCCGCGATCGCTTTAGTCAGTTCGGCAAATTTATTGCCCCCTTCCGAGTCGAAGGTAATGGCCACTTCCCAGTTAGTCCCTTGGGTGGAACTAATAGTGGCATTTTGCAGATTTTTTCCAGTTAAGTCCACCGATTCAAATAAATTTAAAATTGCCTGTTTAGATTTTTGCAGAGATTGTTCTAGTTCGGCAATTTTAGCGGCATTTTCGGGTTTATTCTCGGCTTTGAGGGCGGCTAATTCCGCTTTTTTTTGTTGAAAAATTGAATATTCAGCCCGAAATTCTCCTTCTGTACCTTGTTTTTGCTGACGAAATTCTAATTGGGCCTGAACATTTAAGTTTCTCTCAGCTTCTTTGGGATTTGTGACCCCGGGTAGTTGCACGATTACCTGATTTTTACTGTCCACAGTCTGCACTAATGATTCAGAAACACCGAGGGCATTAACGCGGTTTTCAATCACATTTTGTACCGCTTTTAAATCATTAGGTTGAATGGTTTTGACGGTTTCAGTGGGTTTAACCTGAATGGTTAATTGACTACCACCGCGCAGGTCTAAACCTAATTGTAGGGGTAACTTAATCAGGATGACGATCGAGGCAACAACTAGGCCGATGATCAGTAACAATAACCAATTTTGTCTCTGCATAACTTCGGTATCAAAAGGAGAATTTGTTAAATGCGATCGCTGACCATTTTCTGGACAGCTTCGACAATTTGATTAGGTTGAATAATCGTCAATCTTTCTAGATTACCGTTATAAGGTGTCGGTATATCTTGGGAAGATAATCTTAACACAGGGGCATCTAATTCATCGAATAACTGCTCATTAATTAAAGCAATTAACTCGGAAGCAATTCCCGCCGTTTTCATACATTCTTCCACGATAATCACCCTGTGAGTCTTGCGAATCGAAGCGGCGATCGTCGCCATATCAAAGGGTTTCAGGGAAATTAAATCGATAATTTCTGGATCGTAGCCATCTTTTTCTAACTGTTTTAATGCCTGTAAACAGTGATGACGCATCCGCGAATAGGTGAGAATGGTGATATCTTCTCCCTGGCGAACGATTTCCGCTTTATCTAGGGGTAAAAGATACTCGGTATCAGGTAAATTTTCCTTGAGATTATAGAGAAGAACGTGTTCAAAGAAAAGCACGGGGTTATTATCTCTAATCGCCGATTTTAATAAACCTTTAGCGTTGTAGGGAGTGGAACAAGCGACAATTTTTAGTCCGGGTACTGCGTGAAAATAGGCCTCTAAACGTTGGGAATGTTCCGCACCTAATTGTCTCCCCACACCCCCTGGACCACGGATAACCATGGGGATTTTAAAATTACCGCCAGAAGTATAACGTAACATCCCGGCATTGTTGGCAATTTGGTTAAAGGCAAGGAGAAGAAAACCCATATTCATGCCTTCAATAATCGGACGCAATCCCGTCATGGCTGCCCCCACTGCCATGCCCGTAAAACTATTTTCAGCGATGGGAGTATCTAAAACCCTTAAATCGCCATATTTTTTGTAGAGATCTTTGGTAACTTTGTAGGAACCGCCGTAATGACCCACATCTTCACCTAAAACAAATACTGTCTGGTCGCGGCCCATTTCCTCATCGATCGCCTGTCGCAAAGCATTAAATAATAGGGTTTCTGCCATATAAAGTCCCCGCTTACAATTCGGTCATCTTATCACTAAACTTATTATCTTACCCCTTTTCTGTCCCGAGGGAATAGGAAGTGGGGAAGTGGGGAGAGGGAATTATGAATTATGAATTATGAAGTGGGTAGATAGGGAGTAGGTAGGTGGAGAACGTAGGTTGGGTTGAAGCATGAAACCCAACTCCCGCATGGGTTACGCTACCGCTAACCCATCCTACAAATAATTGTGCCTCCCTACTGATGAATAAAAACAATTATGACTATAGATAATAGTCTATTCTAGTTACCGACAATCGGCCGGCAAAGAACTAAGATCAAGATCAAGCAATCCCCTACCGTTAAAGCTGATGAAATTACCCCGTCTTGCCGCTTTAATCATTGGTCTGAGCTTTATTTTCGGATTAATGTTGTGGTTAGTCAACTCTATCTATCGTCTTTACATCCAGATCGCCTTTACCGCTCCTATCTTAGCTAATATTCTGCTTTTGCTCATTATCGGACTGCTGGGCTTGCTGATCTACATTCTTTTATACTACTTTTACCTGCTGCCCCAGCGCCAAAAAAGTCGCCGCGGGTTGCGTTCTTCCTCCCGTCCACCCCTAAAATTACCGGTAGAAAAAACCGAGGCCGCCGGGGAAACCTTAAAAGCTATCCGGCAACAAGTGGATCAAATTCAAGATAAAGTAACCCAACAGGTTTTTGTTAAGCGTTCCCAAGAAATTGAGCGAAGTTTAGCCAGAAAAGAAGTTAAAATCATCGTTTTCGGCACAGGATCGGCGGGAAAAACCTCTCTAATTAACGCTCTCATCGGTCAAATGGTGGGCAATGTGGAGGCAACCATGGGAACCACGGAAAAAGGGGAAACCTATAGTTTAAAAATGAAAGGTGTGAATCGGGAAATTCAAATTACCGATACCCCCGGCATTCTCGAAATTGGTGCAGCCGGAGGTGAAAGGGAACAGTTAGCGCGACAATTAGCCACGGAAGCAGATTTACTTTTATTTGTCATTGATAACGATATTCGACAATCGGAATACGCCCCTTTATTGCGTTTAATTGATATGGGAAAACGTTCTCTCTTAGTCTTTAATAAAATCGATCTCTATAGCGATGAAGATCGAGACATTATTTTAAAACAATTACGAGAACGTCTTAAAGGAGTGGTCCTTTCCGCCGATATTATTGCCGTTGCTGCTAATCCCCAACCTGTGCAGTTAACCGGGGGACAAATGATCACACCAGAACCAGATATTTTAGCTTTAATTAAACGTTTGGCTTCAGTTTTACGGGCCGAAGGGGAGGATTTAGTGGCGGATAATATCCTCTTACAATCCCAAAGATTAGGAGAAGAAGCTAGGAAAATTATTGATCGCCAACGTCGTCGCCAAGCTGATAAAATTATCGATCGCTATCAGTGGATCGGTGCGGGAGTGATTGCAGTGACTCCCTTACCAGTGTTCGATCTGTTAGCAACGGCGGCGGTTAATGCTCAAATGGTCAGGGAAATTGGTCAAGTTTATGGCTGTGAAATTAACAGCGATCGAGGCAAGGAATTGGCCTTATCTTTGGGCAAAACTCTAGTTAGTTTGGGAGTAGTGAAAGGAGCAGTAGAATTATTAGCCAGAATCCTACAATTAAATTTTACTACCTATATAGTCGGTAAGGCAATTCAAGGGGTCAGTGCCGCCTATTTAACCCGCATTGCCGGCAAAAGTTTTATCGAATATTTCCGTCACGATCAAGACTGGGGTGACGGTGGTATGACGGAAGTGGTACAAAGACAATTTCAACTTAGTCGCAAGGAAGAATTTATTAAGTCTTTTGTGTCTGATGCGATCGGTAAAGTGGTACAACCTTTTCAGGATGATTGGCAGCAAGAAGAAGTTTTAGAAGCTAGTCGCGAGGATGATTGGTAAAGATCGAACCCGGGAGCAATAGGCAAAATTGTATAGTAATTGTTACAATCGTTTTGGGGTTCCACAAGGGCAAAAAAAGATGCGACAGCAAGTTATCGACTGGTTAAAAGAAAACGTCAACGAACACCGTCTGCGACATATTCTCGGTGTAGAGACCATGTGTATTGATTTAGCTAGTCATCACGGTCTCGATCCCGTCCAAGCAGGGCAAGCGGGATTGTTACACGATCTGGCCAAATTTTTCAAGCCCAAAAAACTGCTAAAAATGGCGGAATCGGCGGGAATAGACGTGGATAATATCTGTTTATCCCATCCCCACTTACTCCACGCCGATGTGAGTGCGATTGTCGCCCAAAAAGAATTTAACGTTACCGATGAGGAAATTCTCGCAGCAATTCGCAATCATACCCTCGGTCAACCCAATATGAGCGATCTTAGCTGTATAGTCTTTATTGCCGATGCCTTGGAACCCAATCGCGGCGATACACCCGAATTAAACGCCCTACGACAACTCAGCTATCAAAATCTCCATAAAAGCGTTCAACAAACCTGCGATTATTCCCTAAAATATCTTTTAAGTAGCCATTGTCCCATTCATCCCCGCACCGTGCTAACCCGCAACTGGGCGTTACAAATTGTTAAAGAACAACCAACAGAAACTAAAACCATTGATTAACATAATCTCAAGACTCGCTTACAACCACCTCAGTCAAAGGATAACCACAACCTGAATGACCAATCCCACTGGAATTATTACCCCCATCGCCGAAAATCTCAAGACCGAAAAGTTTCTGGAGACAATTGTTACCGCTGCCGAGGACAAGAAAGCGGGGGACATCGCCATCCTGAAAGTCGCCGATATCTGTTATTTAACCGATTATTTTCTGATTATTACCGGCTATTCTACCACTCAAGTGCGAGCGATCGAGGATGCGATCGAAGCCGCTATGGAACTAGAATGGCAACAATCGCCCCGACAAGTGGAAGGAAAAAGCGAAGGTAGCTGGATCCTGATGGATTATGGCGATATCATTGTCCATATCTTTTTACCAAAAGAGCGGGAATTTTATAATTTAGAAGCTTTTTGGGGTCATGCTCAACGTATTCCTCTACCTAGCAACCATTTAGAGGAGTAAAGTCCATGAAATCCTCCCTTGATTTCTGTCCCGTCCCAGAAGAACAGCAACCGGTTAACGAGTACGAACAATTAAAAGAATCTTGGTTTTTTCGTTGGGCTACCATAGATGTAGCCTCTTATACAAAAAAAATTCTCTGGTTATGGTTATGGACATGGTTAATTGTCGGACCGATTGCCGCCGCTAGTTTTCCCCTCAAAAAGGCCCCTTTTCCCTTCTTCTGTGCGGGGATTTTTGGCTCGACAATTTTGGTAGGATTGGTGTTATTGCGCTTGTATTTAGGCTGGATCTACGTCTATGATCGCTTGCAATCGGAGAAAGTATTTTATGAAGAGTCGGGTTGGTACGATGGCCAAATCTGGACAAAAACCGCCGCTATTTTAACCCGCGATCGTTTAATCGTCTCCTATCAAATCCAGCCCATTCTCCGGCGTTTACAAAAAACCGCTCTGATTCTAGGGGCAATTGTCGCTATCAGTGGTCTTTTCTGGCTATTTTTCACTCACTAACCGCAACCAATCACCAATCTGAATGAATAGGGTAAAACGTTCACCAACCCACCGCTTAGAAATTCATCTCCTCCGGGAAGGTATTATTGAATCGGTCCATCATGTCGAGGCCGCTATTTGCGATGACCGCGGCCGGGTGTTATCCACCGCCGGCAGCGCCGAAACTAGCGCCTTTATTCGTTCGGCCCTGAAACCTTTTCAAGCGCTGGCTGTCACCAGTACCGGCACCCTCGAACGCTCCGATCTCAACGATAAGGATCTAGCCATTATCTGTAGTTCTCACCAAGGCACAGTGGAACAGGCCCGTCAAGTCTTTAATATTCTCTGGCGCGCCGATATCGATACCAATGCCCTGCAATGTCCCCTCCCAGAAGGTAAACGCAGTCGTCTGCAGTACAATTGTTCTGGTAAACACGCCGGGATGTTAGCGGTGTGTCAACAGCGCGGCTGGCCATTAAATACCTATCTCCGGCGTTCTAGTCCGATACAGAAGCTAATTTTAAGCAAAATTGCCGAATTATTGGGAATGCCGGGAGATGAATTAATCAGCGCCCACGATGACTGCGGCGCGCCCACCTATTCAATGCAGTTGGGGCAAATGGCCCATCTCTACGCCCAGTTAGCCTCTGGCAACCGTTTAGACTTAGAAAGAATCGTCCGCGCCATGACCTATCATCCCCGCATGGTAGCGGGAGAAGGGGCTTTTGATACGGAATTAATGCAGGTTAGCCAAGGGGAAATCGTCAGTAAAGCCGGGGCCGAAGGTATTCAATGTATCGGGCGCGTCGGTGAAGGTTTAGGATTAGCAATTAAAGCTTTAGATGGTTCCAAACGGGCTAAATATGCCGCCGCTTTGCAAATTCTCAAACAGTTAGGCTGGATTACTCCCAATGTGGCCGAATCTCTCTCGGAAAAATTCCTCAAAATCGGCAGTTATACCCGCTTGGAAGTGGTGGGGGAAATGGCTTTATTATAAGTAGTGGGTTGACCAAGGGTAACACATCAAAAACTTTTCTTTTTGGTGTGTTAGGGCAGTATTTATAAGTAGCTGGTTATAATTAAATTAAAAATGGATTTTAGGTTCGATCCCCCCTGCCCCCCTTGATAAGGGGGGTGCCGATAGGCGGGGGGATATCCCCTTGATAAGGTAGGGTTGATTCATGAATCAACCCTACCCTTGATAACGGGGGTGTCTGATAATTTTTAACGCCTACCTACTTATCTTGATTTTTTTCCTCAAAAACTGAACTTCGGAGTACAATACAGATGACTAAATTAATTCAAGAAACTTTCGAGCAAATTGCACTGCTTTCTGAAGAACAACAAGATAGCCTGGCAACCTATCTAAAAAAACACCTAGCTGAATTTTTAGAAGAAGCGGAAAAAGAACGACGAATTGCAGAAGGGACTTATACTATAAGTGATTTTAACGAAAAAACTCAACAAGCTATTCAGAATATTGAACAGCAAAAAAACTTAACTGTTTGCCAAGATCAAGTTGAACTGTATCAGCAGCTAGGAATTTAATGTTATTACCCATTTTTGAAAATCGCTTTAAAAAAGATATTAAACGACTGCAAAAACGGGGAAAAGATATGACCAAACTGAAAAATGTCATTGATAAATTACTTCAAAAGCAAGAACTAGAACCTAAATACAAAGATCACGCTTTGATGGGAAACTGGAATGGATATAGGGATTGTCACCTAGAACCAGATTGGCTTTTAATTTATAAAATCACAGACACCCATCTTTTTTTAGTGCGCTCTGGTTCCCATGCGGATTTATTTTAATATTCGGTCAATCTTTTAAGTAGAGCTTACTGCCAGATATAATTCAGAAACTAAGCGACGAAACTGCCATTTGGCCAGTTGTGTGGCTTCTAGATTCGCTCTGGGTACTTATTCAGCAAACCCTATTTATATCTTGATTTTTTTCCCTAAAAACAAAGGACTGCCTAACCAACCCAGTTAACTCAAATTATAGCCCATAAAAATACCCCCCAATTCTGTATAATTAAGGGGTATGGGTTATATTAACAGGGAATTTAGCCTATTTCTGTGGTTTCTTTTTCGATAGAATGATTGCGTTTTACTTGGCGTTTTATGGTTGCACCAGCACCGAGTATTCCTAGAGAAAAGAGTCCTAAAATTGATGTGGGTTCGGGAACTTGTATAAGGCGTGTATAAACTACCTCAACATCAACAGGTAAATCTATAAAGCCTACCTCTATAAGTCCTGGTGATTGTTCTTTTCTTTTACTAGAATTTGCAACAATGTTAACGGAATCCGTAAAATATGGAAACAAATCTTTTCTTTTACTAGAACTTACATCAACGTTAACGGAATCCGTAAAATATGGAATATAAAATGCATCTGTTCCTAAAGATTCAAATGACAGATTTTCAGATACATTAGTAATATAAAAGTTTATACCCTGAGCAGAAGCATTCATGGCAGCTAAAGCATCTTCTTCAGTAAACACATCAAATAGTGGAGGTGTGCCATAGATATCATTTACTGTTCCTCGTTCAAGAATAATATTGTAGGTTTTTGAGATACCCGTACTTGGCAAAGTAAAAGACACTCCATTTACACCTTTGATTACACCAGGACTTGAAAATACAAGTTCAACGGCCTGACTTGGTAAACTAACAATACAGGTTGTTATCCCTACCGTAGCAATAGGTACAGAGAACAGGGCGCAAAAACGAAGAAACTTCATAAAAAAACTCTATCAGTAAAATAATTAATGAAAGTGTAAATAAATCAAAATTTACTTTCAAGACCCATAAAAGCCCTATAAAGAAATATAAAGACACCAAATTTGCATTTTGCGCTATAATATCAGGCAATCCTGACTTAACTCCCTGTTTAAAATCATCCTATGAACTCATTCGATATTCAATCTTTTATAATAACTATTGATGAGCTTGTTTTCTCCCATACAGGAGAGCATTTAGACGATCTTCAGCATGAAATCTTAGAGGGAGTCGTCAATCATCAAAAATACGCCGAAATAGCTCAAAAAAATCATCGTTCTCAGAAATATATCAAGGAAACAGCAGGTAAATTATGGAAAACCTTATCAGAAATATTAGGAGAGGAAGTCAGCAAGGCTAACATTAAATCTAGTTTACAAAGATATTATCATTCTAATTTCTCTAACTCTAGTAATATTAAAGACGTTATACAAATCAATAGCGGTAATTTTTGTACTGGAAAAGAGAACAGTGAATTACACTCATCTAAAATTTATCAACAAGCTAAATTAGAAACCATCCCCGAATTAATCAAAGAAGGTTTAAGCATTGAACAAATTGCTAGAGTTTTAAAACTTCCCCTAGAATTAGTGCGATCGCAATTAGAAGAATTTGAGTAAGTCCCCGGCAACATCACTTATAATATAGTTATCTTATTATTACCCTGAGCCAATATGAAAGTAAATGTTATTTTAGAACCAAGCGAGGAAGGAGATTATAATCTTTCTGTTCCTTCTCTCCCCGGTTGTATTAGTGAAGGACATAATCTCGAAAAAGCTTTGAGCAATATTCAAGAAGGTATGGAACTTTGTCTCGAATTAGAGGAAAAAGAACGACGAATTGCAGAAGGGACTTATACGATAAGCGATTTTAACCAAAAAACTCAACAAGTCATTCAGAATATTGAAGAACAAAAAACCTTAACTGTTGTCAAAGATCAAGTTGAACTGTATCAGCAGCTAGGAATTTATCGCTAACCTTATTATCTGATGTCATTAATCTCTAGAGTCAGCGATTCCCTCTGTAGTCATGTTTTTGCTGGTTTTCTGCGCCGAAACCAACTATAATGCTCGAAAGGTGAAAAGGGACTAAAAGCGCTGATTGAGTTAATCCGCGATGGTAAGGTGAGTCTGCGCTATCTAGTCTCGTCGGGGGCTTTGGCTACTGGGGTTGAGATAAACTAGATTTAATAACTGAAAATCCGGGGTAATCACTCATGTTACAATCCCTAAAAATTGAAGGCTTTCGCGGGTTTCAGAGTTTTGAGATGGCCAATCTTGGTCGAATTAATCTCTTAGTGGGTAAAAATAATAGCGGTAAAACTTCTATTTTAGAAGCGATTCTTATTTATGTTTCTAAACTTGATATAGGAAAAATACAAAAAATTTTTAACCATCGGGGCGAGTATTCTCATAGAGAAATAGATGCGGCTAATCTTCTCGGTGGGAAAGTGCAATCTTATGATATAAAAAATTTATTCTATAAATACTTACTAAAGGATAATCAAAAAATAGTTATTTATGAGCCAGATAAACCAGCCAATCGGGTGATTTTAAGTATTCAATGTACATCTAAAGAATTACTCTCTAAAGTCAATAAAAATAATTTACAAGCCATAGGTAGTTTTTGCTTAGTGGTTGAATTTGAGCATCAGGAAAAAGTCTATTCTTTATCACCTGAAGGGGAGATTTTACAGATAAATTTAAACGATAAAAAACCGTCTCAGGATTTTAAAAAACTCAAATTATTTTGGATTGCTCCTCAATCTATAGCAGTTAATACAAACAGATATTTTTTCAGTCAAAGTCTGCTTAACTCTACGGATAACCTAGTTATCGAAGCTTTAAAAATCATTGAACCTAAAATAGAAAAAATTGCGACTACCGAAGAATTTCAACAGTCTCCATTTAATCCTGAATGGGTAGGACGCGGGGGATTTATGGTTAAACTTGCCGGAGCAGAAGAACCAGTTTCGATTGGCAGTTTAGGCGATGGAATTTGGCGAATGTTAGGATTAGTTTTAGCGATGGTTAATCTTGAAAATGGAATTTTATTAGTTGATGAAATTGATAGCGGATTGCATTTTACTGTCATGACTGATATGTGGAAAGTAGTCTGGGAAATTGCCAAAAAACTCAATATTCAGGTATTTGCCACCACTCACAGCCGCGATTGTTGGCAAAGTTTAGCCGAATTAATTACCGAAGAAAAAATTACTGATAACGAGATTACTATTCAAAGGATAGATAGGGAAAAAAGCCAATCTGTTATCTTTGATCCAGAAGAAATTGTTATTGCCGCTAAAAGTAATCTTGAGGTGCGTTAACAATGCCTAAAATAGAGACAAAAAAGTTATTAGTGGAAGGTGCAGAGGAATTGAGAGTTATTCCCCAATTAATGGCAGCAAATGGAGTTACTTGGAATAGAGGGGAAGAACCATTAAATATCATAAATTGTGATGGTGTTGAAAATTTACTAAAACCTAAATACATCTCTACACAACTAAAAACTCCTAACGGACTAACTCATTTAGGAATTGTCATAGATGCAGACGAAGAACCTAATAATCGTTGGAAAAGTTTATATAATGCCTGTTTACCAAATATACCTAGCTTACCTCAAAATTTACCAGCAGAGGGATTAATTATGACTCTAGAATCGGGGATAAAATTCGGTGTGTGGATGATGCCAGATAATCAATCTAGAGGGATGTTAGAGACTTTTTTAGCCTATTTAGGGTTTGCTGAAAAAGTTATTGAAAAGTACAGGTCTCTTAATCAATGATTTCACTTAGCTACAAGTATAAGCTTTAGTTGTTGATTAATCTCTAAGTCATAATTTATTGTCATCATTGACCGAGAAAAAGTGCGGTTTTTCCATTT
>NZ_JADBRW010000143.1:0-7728 GCF_020247025.1 Microcystis sp. M109S1 | reverse complement strand
GGGGTTTCGTTCAGAAAAGACTTCAAATTCGGCCTTGAACGAGTAAAACTTTCTAGGAAATAAGGTTGAACATGAGATTTTTTCGACTTGTTCAAAGTGGCCGTCCGGCATTCGGACACTCAAAATGGACGGGTCGGAAGTGTCAGACTTAAGCAATTAAGCGTTTTTCGCTATCTGCGTCAACCCCATTGACGCGACCACCCTAAAAAAGTGGCGTGGTGAGGAATCGCCGTCCGTTTTACGGCGGCGAGGATGTCAAATGAATAGATTGATAAAGCTTGTTCTCAAGCCGCTAAAAGCCTATCAGTTCTTTGTGTGATCAGTTTAACTTACTATAGAAGCGATCAATCTTTGTGTCCTCTGTGTCTCTGTGGTTCCTTCCACTCCCTCGCCAGCAGGACTGTATCTTAGAATACATTTTACCCACCAAACCTAAGATAGCCCGGTTCTTCGGTTTGTGTTATGCGATGGATGGGGTTACAAGGGATGAAAACCCTATATAGAGTTGGCTGAATAAATCTAATTTTTTCGATAAAAGCGGCAGGGTTAAAACCAGCAAGAGTGGCTGTGCCAAGGGTAGCACCTAAAAGATAAAGAAATTGACGGCGATCGAGAGACATATTCTCAGAGCAGATGTTCCGATGATCAATTATCCTATCGATCGGTGCCTTGGCAAAGAAAAGTTTTTATTTTTACCTGTCCGCTATAAGATGTCAAATTTTTTGAGTAATTGCCAGGGAATTTAAAAAAATTTGTTTACTCAAATTAAGAGTTAAATTTGGAAGGTTTCTAGACCGCGTTTTTCCTCAAGTGGAGATGGAAAAAATCCCATCGGCTCTTCTGGTTTATGTGTGGAAACGAGGTCTATACTGATAGAATATCCGCAAAATAGCCCTAAAAGTCTTGCCCGATAAGCATTTCACGATTCCATAAGCAAAAATTATCACACAAAGTCGAGAAGAGCCTCCCATCCCCATACTTTTCAATTTATCGTTTTTGTTTGAATTGAGAACCGATGCCCAAAAGTCCTAAACCTAATAATCCTAAAATTGCTGAAGGTTCGGGAACCGGCGTGACATTGATGTTATCAAACTGATGAAACGGGGATGCCTGAATCCATTCAACAGATACTAAATTGGTGAAGCTAGAATTAAAGGTAAAAGTTTCTAGGGTACTGAGAATTGCATCGGTAGTAAAAGCTTGGCTAACGGTACTAGAATCGGCTTTTGTTCCTGTAAAATTGACAGTCACACTATCATCACCATTGAGGCTAGTTAGTTGAATAGAATTTAAGTCAAATAAGCCTCCGCCATTTTGGGTTAATCTGGTGATTCCATCAATCTCATTATTGAATAAGGCGGTGGAACCGGGGTAACGAGATTCCTGAGTGCCAAAAAATCCAAAGGGCTCAGAAGTAGACAGGCTATCTAGGGTAAAACCGTCTTCGGTATAGGTAAAACCGGCATAATTAACGACTGAGTTATTTTGTTCTAAGCTTTGAAAATCGATAATTACAGCTTGGGCGGCTTGGAAAGGAGCTAGGATAGCTAGAGCTGCCCCTGCTACAAATAAGTAATGCTTACCCCCCCCCGCACTTTTGATTAGTTTTGCTGATAATTGAGTCATTTGTCATACCCTCTTTGGTAAGTTTTCTCCCATTATATTACTATTTTATTTTTCAAAAGACTGGTATTGCCCGCTACCAATAAGTAATGCTTACCCCCCCCACATTTTTGATTACTTTTGTTAATGTTTGGTCTATGGAAACCTCTTCTTTGGTAGGGTTTCTTCGATTGTATAATTGTCTTTGCCTCTCTTGGATATTGGCTGAAAAATGTTCACAATGTCAGATTATGGGCTTAACGCCTGCGCCCCTACATTGCACAATGACCTAAAATACTTTTTCAGCAAGCCTTTATGACCATAAACGATAAAAATTTTTCAATATTTGCGGCGGAATTTTAAAATAATAACCAATAATAACTAATTGATTAATTAAGGTAGTTTTCCAGACTCCTAATTTTTGCCAACGTCTTGCCGAGGTAATCACCGATGCAGAAACTATGGCTATTTTACCCCTTTTTTTCAATCTTTGTATTAATTCAAAATCTTCCATAATTGGCAACTCAGGAAAACCGCCCAAATCGGCAAAGATTGCGGCTTTTAAAAATATTCCTTGATCTCCGTAGGGAAGGGAAAGCCAGCGAGAACGCCAATTAACTAATTTTTCCACTAAACGCAGGGTTTTTTCCTCTCCATCAATTTTTAATTCAAAGGCCCCCGCTACTATCCCAGATTGGGATAAAGTATTGATAATTTGTTCTTGAAATTCATGGGGTAGTAAAGTATCTCCATGCAGAAATAACAAAATATCTCCTTTCGCTATTTTTGCTCCTAAATTCATCTGAAATGCACGACCTTTTTTGGGTGAAATAATTACTTTATCTCCCAATTTTTTCGCTATTTCTCTAGTTTTATCCGTACTTCCCCCATCGACAACAATAATTTCTACTCCCGCACCTATCTGTTTTAACGTTGCTGCAATTCCTAACTCCTCATTAAGAGTCGGAATGATAATACTAAGATAATTCATCAGGTTTTGCGGTAACTAAAGTCAGAGTATTTAGTGGCAACCATCGGGTAAATTTTCCTACAGATACCGAGGGATTGATTTCGATTTGTAATAACTGTTTTTCCTGTAGAAAAGTTAAACATTCCTGTCAGTTTTCTAGAGTGGCTAAAGCTGGAGTCAAAAGTCGATACCAAATTAGGTTACACTTCATCTTTATGAGAAACAAAACTCTGTTCTAAGATAGGTGGGACAATGCCGAATATTAAAGGAGACGATGGTGCGCTCAAAACCATTTTCAGCAATAGTAAAATTATCGCAGTGGTCGGGCATTCCGAGAAATCGAGCCGCGCCAGTTATCAGGTGGCCAAATTCCTGCAAGCGGTGGGTTATCGAGTCTATCCGGTCAATCCTCTGGTCAAGCAAATTGACGGTCAAAGCTGCTATCCTTCTCTAGAGGCTATCCCCGAACCTGTGGATATTGTTAACGTTTTTCGTCAAGGATGCTTGTATCCAGATAGAATATCAGCGTCTATTTGCCTAAAACAAAACCCCACCATGGGTGGGGTTTCGGGTTTAATTTAGGAAATCCTAGAAGGTAAAGGTTCCGCGGAGAGTGCCAATCCACTCGTTACCAGTGCCTTTGAACTGTTCAGGTGCAGAAATCCAGATGACACCGGGGGTGATAGAAATATTGTCGGTGACTTGGTACTTGTAGAACAATTCAACGTGGTAGGGAACGATGTTAGATACTTTTAGACCCATGTCTCGGAAGCTTAAGTGACCGATGTAGGGCTGCGCACCAGCAAATAGACCTAAGATATTTCCTTCTTTACCTAAGTCGGGGAAGGCAATACCAGCACCGTAGGTCCACACTTCCGCATCACCGAGACCGAGTAAGCGCACGGTGGAGTAGGAACCGAAGGCACTCAAGCTGGCGAAACCAAGATCCACTGCACCGGTTAAACCGTAGCTATTGGATACTTTGGCTCCGAAGTTGAAGAAACCGACTTCATCCTGTAGGGTGACGCTATCAGGATTGTTGCCGTTGACGTTGAGCAGGGTATTTAACTGAGTTTGGGAAAGGTTAGCGGCGGAAGTCCCCGTTACACCGAAGGAACCACCGTTACCGAAGATGGCGGTATCGGCACCTTGGTAAGCGTTAACGTAGGTGAAGCCGACGTTGAGGAAGTTAAAGAGGTTAGCGTTAATCTGTGCTAAAGCGGCGTAATCTCCGTTAAAGAGACCATTACCTGGGTTAGGATTGGCCGCAGAACTAGAGCCACCACCACCGGCTAAGTAACCCAAGGATAGGGAGGTCGGACCGACAATGCTTTGGAGGAAGCCTAATTGTAGGCTAACACCACCCCCAGAACCACCACCGATACGGTAGATGGGGTTTTCGGAAGCGAAGGTAGATAGCGCACCATTACCACCGTCGAAGTCTTCAAAGAAGGGGTTAGTGGTGGGAACGAAGTCATTCCAAATACCACCCCAAGCGGCGACGTAGGTACTGAAGCGACCAAAATAACCTAAGTCAATCGGGGTATAGTAGGCCAACCAGTCGAGAACCACATCGCTACCGTTACCGGCCGCGGTCCAAGTTTGGAATAGGGAAGGACTTTGCAGATTATCGAATCTGACGGAAGCGGGATCACCATTTTGTAGTGTGGTGGTCGATTTGTAATCAAATCCGAAGGGAGTGGCACTACCCGCCGCTAAACGAGTTTTCAATACGTCCTGACCGGTGAAGCTCGTGTTTAACAGCAAACGAGCGCGGTATTGCATGGCGGCCTGGGAGGCGGGGCTACCGGCACCGACCGTATCGGTGACAGCGAAGATAACTTCCCCAGCTAATTTGGTGGTGGTGGAGAATTGGTTATTTTCGAGGAAAGACACCCGGCTTTCTAAGTTATCAACTCTAGCTCCCAACGCCGCTAATTCGGCCTGGAACTCATCCATCAAGCGCTTGAGGGCATCTAAGTCTTCCTTGAGGACGTTGACACCATCTTGAATTAAACGCTCCATCACGTTTAAGCAAGCGTTTAAACCAGCCGCAAATTCCCAACGGGTTAAAGCTCGGTCGCCGCGGAAGGTGCGATCGGGATAACCAACAATACAACCGTAGCGCTCCACAAGACTTCTTAAAGCCTCGAAAGCCCAAGCGGTGGGGGAAACATCCCGCAGTTGGTTAACGCTGGTGACTTGATCGATGGTGTTGCCCTGTACGGGTGCAACTTGACCTTCGTTACCGTACTGTTCGATCTGATTGATTAGTTCGCCAGTTCCTGCAGCGTTGTCCTGAACTTGAGCGATTTCTAGATTGTTAAATTCGGTAGAAACACTGGTAGATTTGGCGGGATCGAAGCTACTAGCATTAGCGGAAGCTACCAGGGTAGCCCCTAAAATCGCTGGGCTAACCAGCAATGATTTCCAGAACATTTTTAACATGATGGTTTTTTCCTCACACCTTATAGGTTGACTACACAGTTTGACGACGCATATAGCCTTGCTATTCTTTTGCTATTATACACAATTTAATTACTTAGGGAAAGATGTGATCTCATTTTTTTTCCCTTGACCAGTTTACAAAGTGGCCACCCTGTCGCTCAATAGGCTCGTCTAGACGAGTCGGGCAAGGTTCTGTGATTTTGATAACGGCCACTGAACTGGGTTGTTGTCAGGTTAATTGACGATTTCTATGGTGGCACTCTTAATATGGAGTGATGTCTAATGGGCAAAACTTAACGCCGATAAAAACAGAGACAAGACCATGAAAAAAAGAAAGATAGCCAATACACTGCGTAAAGCCTTGCTAGAAGATGGCAAGATGGAACGCGCTCTCTATGAATACGAATTAGAAGAACACATAGACTACTGGTACGAAGGTCTCAAGTCCGACCGTGATCAGTTTGTCTTTGCCGTCACGGAAAACTCCGGTGATGTGGCAATGGTATTGATTACGCCAGGTAAAACTATCTATGTCAATGAGGAGGCGAGAGAGAAACTCTCTGAATTCTGGATAAAAGCTTATAAGCATAATATAAATCAACTCATTCCCATGATGGCAGAGAATTTGGCCAATGATATTATCTCGGTGACAGGCGTTAAAATGGTGTCCCCAAACCAGAAGCGGCGCTGGGTTAGTTTGCGCCCGTAGAGTTAAAGTGAAGAAAGGCTCCCTTAGGGCAAAATCAGGGCAGGTTTAGACAATACTGACGGGAAACCCTCAAAAACTATCCGCCCTTACCAATTGCTCGGTAAGGGCGGTGTAGCGGGTCATCGGAATCGACACCAGACTGCCGGAAGGAACTCCAGCTAGTCTAAATCTTGTTTAGACGTGGGGGTCTAGAGAACAGCCCCGGCGCACAGCCGGCTATTGTCGATTAAGAGACCCATGCTTTTACTACTTTCTACCATCGACATCACCTCCTGTATCCCTTAACGGATTGATTATCAGATTTATCTGCAATTAGCTTAACGCAGCTATGCGGAAAAAATCAAGGCCGGCAGCTAAAAATTTTTTCGGCAGGCTGAGATTAGCCCCAAAATGTAGGTGCAGATAGGAAGCGTGCAGATTCTTACCTTGCCACCCTTCGGCATTGATAGCACTTTTGGGGAATGCTTGCAGTTGATAAATCGGTGCGTCGCTCACCCCGCTTAATTGGGAGCGATGGAATTCATGACCGCGCACTGGTTGACCTGCTTTGAGCAGGATCGTCTCCTGTTTGGCGATGGCTTGCCGATAACCTAGGGTTAGTTTCGGGGACATTATAGCAGATTGGGGGATTATTTGCAACATGGAATGGTTTTTTTGCTCAAAATCAATTATTTTTTCACATAAATACATTAATCCCCCACATTCGGCGTAGGTGGGCATTCCAGAGGCGATCGCTTTTCTCACCTGAGTTAAGATAGGGGTGTTAGCGGCTAATTCCGGGGCGAAGATTTCGGGAAAACCGCCACCAAAGTACAATCCTTGTAGGTTTTCGGGCAAATTTGCCCCTTGCAAGGGACTCCAAAAGATTAATTCTGCGCCTAAATTGGCTAAAATATCGAGATTATCGGGGTAATAAAAGTTAAAAGCCTTATCTCTAGCAATACCAATACGGATAGGGGGAAAAAGCTTATTTTCTCCTGTTGGATTTTTCGGGTTCTCTTGAGGAGAAATAGTGAGTAAAGGCAAGAGAATGTCCCAATTAAAGCAGTTTTGGGCAATAGAAGCCAGTTGATCTTGCAGTTGCCTGATTTCTCCTAGTTCATCCCTGGGAACTAATCCTAGATGGCGATCGGGAATTGTCAGGGAATCTTGACGACGCAAAACCCCGACAATCGGCATATTGATCGATTCTAGGGCGGTTTGCAGTAATTGCAGGTGGCGATCGCTACCAACCCGATTGAGGATAACTCCGGCTAGATGGAGATTTTTGTCTAAAGATTGATAACCGCGGACGATAGCGGCGACAGAGGTAGATAAACGACTACAATCGATAACTAACAGCAGAGGAAGCCCTAAAATACGGGCAATATGGGCGGTACTGGCATAATCGGGAAATTGAGTATCGCTTAATTGAATACCATCAAATAGCCCCATTACCCCTTCAATCAGAGCATAATCGACATTTTGACAATGTTGGGCAAAACAGGTTTTTACATAGTCTTCAGAAGTTAAAACCGGATCGAGATTGCGACAGGGGCGACCGGTAAAATGAGTATGGAACATGGGATCGATATAATCGGGCCCGACTTTAAAAGATTGCACTCGATCGCCACGACTGATTAAATAGGCCAAGATTGCCAGGGTAATCGTAGTTTTACCGACTCCGCTTCTTTCTCCTGCGATGATCATCGAAAATTTGGGTCTGAAACCCCGTCGTTTCACGACGGCTTTACTGTTAAATATTAACACATTTACCAAATATATGCTAAAATGTGAGACATGGAAAAAGCCTATTCGTTTCGATTTTACCCCACACCAGAACAAGAGTCGCTATTGCGGCGCACCTTGGGCTGTGTAAGATTGGTTTACAACAAAGCTCTCCATCTCAGAACACAAGCATGCTACGAAAAGCAAGAAAGAGTAGGCTACGCTCAAACTTCTTCAATGCTAACCGATTGGAAAAAGCAAGAAGAATTAGACTTTCTCAATGAAGTAAGCT
>NZ_JADBRW010000142.1:0-14464 GCF_020247025.1 Microcystis sp. M109S1 | reverse complement strand
TAATCGTTGGGTCATCAAATCTTCTTGAAATATGCCAGCGTCCAGAAGGATGTAATCTGACTGTTACTGTGCTTGGTTCACAGCTTTCTGGTATTTGTCTTGACCATCGAATAGGTAAAGGTTCTGTGCATTTGGCTAAATAGATGTGTTTGTCTTTGAACTTAAAAGCAGATTTGGTAAATTCGGCACTTCCTCCTTGATGTTTTTTCTTAAAGTTAGGATACTTAGTACGACCAGCAAAGAAATTAGTGAAAGCTGTTTGTAGGTGTCTTAACCCTTGTTGTAAAGGTACACAGCTTACCTCATTGAGAAAGTCTAATTCTTCTTGCTTTTTCCACTCGGTCAACATTGAAGAAGTTTCAGTATATCCTACTCTTTCTTGTCTTTCATACCAAGCTTGTGTTCTGAGATGGAGAGCTTTATTGTAAACTAATCTTACACAGCCCAATGTGCGCCGCAATAGCGACTCTTGTGTTGGTGTGGGGTAAAATCGAAACGAATAGGCTTTCTCCATATCTCACATTCTAGCATATATCGTGTAAATGCGCTAGTATTTAACAGTAAAGCCAACCTAGAACGGCGGGGTTTCAGACGCAAATTTTCGATGATCGAGAATGGCTTTAGCTTGAATTAAAGCCGATCGCACTTGTTCAAAACCTGTGCCACCATAGCTATTACGGGCTGCTACCACCTGACGAGGGGCGATCGCGTCGTAGATATCGGCCTGAAAAGCTGGATGTAATTCTTGCCATTCGGTCAGGGTTAAATCTTTCAATAACTTACCGGCTGCCAAACTGCTTTTAACGACTTTCCCGACTAAATTATAAGCTTCTCGGAAGGGAATCCCCTTACTGGCTAAATAATCCGCCACATCCGTCGCATTAGAAAAATCTTCCGCCACCGCGTTAGCTAATCGGTCGGTTTTAAATTGAATCCCGGTGGCTAAAAGTACCGTCATCGCTTGCAAACAAATCCGCACGGTTTTAACGCCATCAAATAACGCCTCCTTGTCCTCCTGCAAGTCTTTGTTATAGGCTAGGGGTAAACCCTTCATTAAGGTCAATAACGCTTGTAAATGCCCAAAAACCCGCCCTGTTTTGCCGCGCACCAATTCGGGAACATCGGGATTTTTTTTCTGGGGCATAATGCTAGATCCCGTGGCACAACTATCGGTGAGAGTGATAAAACTAAATTCTTGGGAAGACCAGAGAATTATTTCTTCGCTCAAACGGCTCAGGTGTACCATAATCAGACTAGCGGCCGTCATGAATTCAATGGCAAAATCCCGATCGCTAACTCCATCGAGACTATTGTTGTACACCTGCTCAAAATCGAGTAAATTGGCGCTGTAATGACGATCGATCGGAAAAGTCGTCCCCGCTAAAGCGCCACATCCTAGGGGCGAAATATTAGTCCTGGCGCGAATTTCTCCTAATCTTTGGTGATCCCGTTCGGCCATTTGAAAATAAGCGAGGAGATGATGGGCTAAACTAATCGGTTGGGCGCGCTGCAGGTGGGTATAACCGGGGATCAGGGTTTCCAGATGGTTTTCAGCGTGATTGACTAAAGCTTGCTGAAAATTGCGAATTTCTTGCCTAATATCATCGATTTGTTGTCTAAGATACAGACGAATATCCGTTCCTACCTGATCGTTTCGCGAACGGGCCGTGTGCAGTTTTTTGCCCACATCTCCCACGATCTCGGTTAAACGACGTTCTACGGCAAAATGCACGTCCTCTTGATCGATGCCGGGGTTAAAGTTGCCGGTGCGGTATTCTTGACGAATTTGTTCCAATCCAGAGACGAGACTATCAGCTTCTGTGGGGGTGATAATACCCGTATAGGCGAGCATTTTAGCGTGAGCGATCGATCCGGTGAGATCATACTCGATTAATTCGATATCAAAGCCAATACTGGCGTTAAATTCTACGATCGTAGGATGGAGACTACCTTCAAAGCGATCGCTCCAAGTTTTCTTTGCTGTCACTGTTTTCGTTAGATTATTGTGGATAAAGTTAACCAAAATATGCTGGGCAGTTTTTAGGGATAATCCGGTGCTGATAGCATTACCGCTTCAGGTTAGAAAAATCTCCAACTCTACAAGCATAAGAATAGCAAGAATTGCTCACTCTGGCTGAAGGCTGATAGGCGAAAAGCTAATAAGAAGTAAAACCTCGAAACATATAACCGACAATCAAACCGATTAATAAGGCCCATGCTTGCCCAGTTTTGACGAAATTTGAGAAGGATTTCTGGACATTCCCGATGATATCCACGTCTTGCTCCGAAATAGTCATCAAGACATTGGTAAGGGGCGAAAAGTCGATCGAGACAGATAGATGATGGAAGATGTCGATCACGATAGAATTCCTCAAAGACGAAAATCTACAGAACAAGTTAACACAAAGAGGAGGTCAATTTCAAGATGATTGAAATTGCTGGTAATAGGATAATAATAAATTGCCCGCTTTTGCTAAATCTTGACCAAAGGCGATAATTCCTTCTTCATGACCACTCATCACTAAAATTTGTTGCTCCTCTAGACGATCTTCTTGACATAAACGGATAATTTCTGCGGCCATTTCTGGGGTTCCATAGGCGATATTTTCTTGAGTGGTCGGCACGCGATACATCAAATTTTGCCACAGGGGGCGATGGTGAATATGAATTACCCCATTAATCTGGGGATTCGCTTCATAAATTGCTCCATGGGTGAGAGTTTCCGAAGAAGCGGCAATTGTTCCCCGACAAGTGACCCGATTTTCTTGCCAATCGTAGTCTATAACTGTGGTGTAATGGGATTCATTTAATACTGGGATTCCCCCGGTGTTAGTGCCAGAAATCATAATTTCTTTGTCTATTTTTCCTCGTTGACTCACATTCCCAAAACCGATTCCGTTATCGTATTGACCGATTAATCCCAGTTGATAGAGGCGATTGCGCCAATAATTTAATTCTGCAATCTCTGAGCTTGCTAAGGGACGGTCAGGAATCCAAGTACAATTGTATTTAACGTAACCTTCATCAATCATATATTTTTCAAAAATATTCAGGATAATTTTGACACACTTTCCGCACAAAGTCCTGGAGAGGATAGGAAATATTAGTGATATAATTATCTTTAATGACTTGGGAGAATAGGGGTAAAACTTCCGTGTCTAAGGCGGGTTTAAATAATTCCATCGGCAGGATTAAATCGGAACCTTCCCGCACATCAATTGTCTCAAAATTGCCGGCTAAAATTAACCAAAGAGGACGCACCCAAAGAGCCGAACGACTTTCGATCACCTGAATTACTTCTCCGTATAAAGTTCGATTTTTGCAGAATAAACTAACAATTTGATGGGGAGTAAATGTGTTCATAGACAATTCTAGTTTTCCTCGATAAGCTAAGACGCATTTTAACCGCTTATTCTTAGATTAGCCGAATCTCCCCCCAATCTCTTTACTCTTGCAAGAGCCAACAGTAAAGAGTGTCTCATCTCAACAAGCAATTTAAATGCGCGGGCAGCTTATCTTTCACTGGTCACTGATTACTGTTTACTGATCACTGAAAAAAGCTTGCCACTTGCCGCTCCCTTGCCAGATTGGGAAAAAACTCCGTTAGAATACGGGAAGCCGTTTACAAAACGATACAAACTCATGACCGTTGCTTACCCTCGCAAATTCAAGAAGACGATGAGCGCTCGCGACATCATGAAGCGTGTCATTAGCGATCGCGAAATTCATCTTGTCACCCTCAACCGCTACCGCTACAACGAACAACGTAGCTGTAAAGACCTGACCGAACTGATCGAAACCTTAGACGGACAACCGAAAGAACTGATACAGGAGCTTTCCCACCACGTCGCCGATGAGGCGCGCCATGCCTACTGGTTAACCGATTTATTGATCGAATTGGGGGCCGATGTGGGGAAACCGCCGGGGTTGTCCTATATCGACGAATTTGAACGTCTTCTCGATCAAGATCAATTCCAAGGCGAAGAACAAAGGGAAGATAGACTGATTGCAGCCCTAGCGGCAATTAACGTCACGGAAAAACGGGGATGCGAATACTTTGCCGCCCATATCTATGCCCTCAAGGAAGGGGAACAAACCCCAGAAAATCTGAAAATTCAGGAAACGATCGCCAAAATCTTTCCTGAAGAAGCGGGTCATGTGCGTTGGGGCAATCGTTGGTTAGCCAAAATTGCCCAAAAAAGCCCCGAACATCGGCAAAAAGTCGAAAAAGCTAAGGCCAAATACTCAGCGATCGAACAGGCCGCCTATGAATCGGGTATGGATATCACCCTGGGGGCAGAATTGCGCCGCGTCGGTCATTTAATGGAAATCGCCGCCACTATGCCGCTTTGGGAACGTCCTCAATATCTGATGGAACGTTTACCCCAATCCCTTCTCGACCCGAAATTACAATTATTCCGGGTAGAAGCGGCTCAAAAAGCCTGGAATCGTGATCCACAAATGTTTATGGAACGCTTTTTGCCGATGTTTTTTAATGCGGACGGCAATATCGGCAAAAAAGAGAAAGTCAACTAATTTAACCTTGATTTTCAGGGGCAATCGTTCAGCGATCGCCGAAGAAATGTTCATCGAGGATCGAGAAAATCGGCTATTGTTTTAAATAGGGGTGAGTTCTCGGCTTTAGGGCCGGAGAAACACCACTTTTTTACTGTTTATTTTGGCTTTTCTCTTTTGGATTATGCGTCTTTTAGCTGCCTTTGATCGCTATCCCGATAGTGTATCTTTAACCCTAGAACCAGTAGCCACCGACTCGCAAAAATTTGATTTATATTTAACTTTACACCTACAAGCTCAAATTCAATCTCTCCTCGGCGGGGAAATGAAATGGGGACTGAAAGGAGGAAAATTAGATTTTGTTTTAGTTAATTGTCACCTAGTACCAAATCCTCTTTCTAGTCAAGAGTTATACATAAATCGTATTAATAATCATCAATGGCGGTTATCGTTCAAAAGTCCTCAGTCAATATTTACAGGAGCGATCAAAAGGATTAACCTAGGAACCGTGAGTGTGGAGGAAGAACCTTATCATCTGACGGTGCAATTTTCGGTGACAGCTTCTGATATCTGTATCACGGAAACATCGGGATTATGGAAACACGATATAAGCCCCAATAAACATAGTATTTTAGAGCGAAAGTTAGCATTTTTCCTGATGGAAAATCAATTTGATGCTTTTTTGAGTCGTATTTCTTTGGGGTCATCGCAAGTAGAATTAGATACTGTTCTAGTTGAACCGAAACCAGCAGCATCAGAAAATTTAGAGAAATTGCCAGCACAAATCGAGGGAATTTATGCTTCTGTTAGTGATGATTTTCTCGAACTGGCCCAATTAGCTGAACTCGATCCCCTAAGGGATTTTACTGGGGCAAATCTCCTAGCAGCGGAATTAAGTGGTATATCTTTAGGTATGGCCAATCTCTATCAAGCTAATCTGCGCGGGGCCAATTTAACCGATGCTGATTTAAGCGAAATTAATGGCAGTCATGCTAGTTTTAAAGGAGCGGATTTAAGCGGAGCCTTATTAGCTAATGCCGATTTAAGTTATGCTGATTTTTACCGTTCTAGTTTGGCTTTAGCTAATTTAATCGGCTCCAATTTAGAAGGAGCTAATTTGGTTGAAGTCAACATCACTCAAGCGAATTTTAGCGGAGCAAAAGTGAAGGGGGCAAAGTTTGCCGATAATGTGGGTATGACCGAGGAATTGCGGGAAAACTTACGCTTGCGCGGAGCTTTCTGCGATTAGTCAACTATTCAGCCTCTAAATGACACCAAATACGCTCACCGCTCACCGAAAATAGCGTTATTGAATAACAAAAGAAGATTAGAGATTTTCCTCGGTATCTATGCCCAATTCCCGCAGTTTAGCCGCTAATTTCGCCGCTTTTTGCTTTTCTTGCTGGACTTGGTTTTCTGCCTCTACAGCCCGATTTTCTGCCTGTTGTGCCGCTTCTGCGGGAGTGGGTACTAATTCACCTTCGGGGGTAAAATAGCGCAATTTATTGGCAGATAAACCCAAATATAAGCCTAATTGTTGACTCCAGAGCCATCCCTGGGCATTGGGGGTAGTCGGTTGATATTGACCGCTAATTAGGGTAAATCCTTGAAATTCTAGGCTTTCTGGGTCAAACCAAAAATAATCGGGAGTGCGAAATATATCTTGATAAATTTGTTTTTTCTCCTCTCGGTCAACTTTGGCGGTACTATCGGAGAGAATTTCGATAATTAAATTGGGATATTTGCCCTCTTCTCGCCAAACTACCCAACTTCTGCGGTTGGGGTTGGAATTTGTCCCCAAAACGACGAAAAAATCGGGACCACGGAAGAATTCTGACTTTTTCTGGTTGGGACTGTAATAGATAGTTAAATTGCCGGTGGCAAAATAATCTTCTCGCTCGCGCCACCACCATTCTAAACACTGAATTAGTAAAATAATTTGTTGTAGATGTAGGTTACTTTCCAAGGGTGGTTCATCACTCCAAAATTGGCCTTGTGGGAAGATTATCTCAGGGTTTACATGAGACTCGACTAGGGGTAAGCTTTGAGCGATAGTCATGGTTTATCCAACAGAGATAGGTCGATAACTATTATAAATGATTGAATATACTTTTTGGATGGTTATAGCACCGGCAATTGAGTTAAAAAGTTAAAATGGGCTTAATGGCTACAATGTAAGAATATTAATAGCTCTCCTGTCTAATTAATTTGTGAGAGTTAAAAAATGCTAAAAACCAGCACTTTTCGAGTTTTGTAAGAGGTCTTATGAACAGAATTAACAATATTGTTTTGGTTCACGGTTTTTGGGCCGATGGTTCTAGTTATAATCAGATAACTGCCCAGTTATTAGCCGAAGGATACGCAGCGATCGCAGTGCAAAATCCTCTCACTTCTCTAGCGGATGACGTAGCTGCTACGAAAAGAATTTTAAACCGTATCGAAGGACAATGTATTCTAGTCGGTCATTCTTGGGGGGGTACGGTAATCACAGAAGTCGGCAACGATGAAAAAGTGTCCGGTTTAGTTTACATTGCAGCGCTGGCTCCCGATGCGGGGGAGTCGATGGTAGATTTGTTTAGTGAATACGAAACCCCATCACAGTATTTTCAAGAACAAGAGGGGTTTATCTGGATTTCTCAAGAGGGAATAGAGAAGATTCTCGCCAATGATTTGCCCGCCGAAAAAGCCGCTTTAATTTATGCCACCCAAACCCCAGCAGCCGCCTCTTTACTAACAGCAAAAACCACTACAACCGCCTGGAGAAATAAGCCGAACTGGTATATTGTCTCTAGTCAAGATCAAGCCGTACCCCCAGAATTACAGTTTAATTTGGCCGAGAGAATGGGAGCAAAGACAGTGGTTTTGGCATCCGGTCACGTCCCGACTATTTCCCATGCTTCAGAGGTTTTAGAGGTGATTAGAGAAGCCTCGAATATGGGATAAGTAAATCGCCATTTTCCCCTTAAACAATACCGGAACGCAGGGCAATTACGGCCGCTTGTACTCGGTCGTCCACGGCTAATTTATTCATAATGCCCCGCACATGGGTTTTAATCGTATTGGTACTTAAATAAAGTTGTTCGGCGATTTCAGCGTTACTTTTGCCCTCAACAATTAACTTTAAAACCTCCATTTCTCGCTCCGATAAAAGTGCTAGATTGGGATTAGGTTGCACTGCCGGCGGTTTGAGATTATCCATGACTAAACGGGCAATTTGGGGGTCTAAATAGGTGGCTCCGTCCTTAGCTGCTTCAATGGCGGCCAAAAGGCGATCGAGACTCGCTCCCTTGATACAATAGGCATCAGCACCACTAGCCAGAGCTGCGATCACTTCCTGTTGGAGAGTGTGGGAAGTGAGCATGACCACATGAACATTAGCTAAACCCTCCTTAATCTGTTTAGTTGCCGCAATGCCATCGAGACGGGGTAAACCGATGTCCATGACCACTAAATCCGGCCGTAGGGATAGGGCTAATTGTACCCCCGCTAGACCATCACTCGCTTGACCGACAATCTCAAAATCCGGCTGTTCACCGAGCGCTTGTTCTAAACCTAACTGCATTAAAGGATCGTCTTCAACAATTAAAATCCGCATGATCTTTGATTCCTAACGGGAAAATGTACGGTTTTCACCCATCTGCATGAGGCAGAACTACTCCTAGTTTAGGCAATCTGGAGATAGATTAACAGTGACCAGTGACCAGTGACCAGTGACCAGTGACCAGTAAACAGTAAACAGTAAACAGTAAACAGTAATCAGTAAGGTTCTTCGTTACTTGGTATGGTTCGATCAGGGGGCAGAAATCGGCTAAATCCTTATCTGGCAAGAGACTTAATTGATTAGCTCGTTCTAGATTGAAAACAATTGGCAAAAATCGAAGCAATGTCTTTCTATATAAGGGTTTCATCCCTTATAACTCCCGTCCATTGCATAACACAAACCGAAGAACCATCAGTAATCAGTGAAAAGACAGTGGGAAACTACTATTTAATACTGCCAGCTTAATACATACTGCTCACTTAGAACTCAAATCTGATAACTGATAACTGATAACTGATAACTGATAACTGATGACTGATAACTGATAACTGATAACTGATAACTGAAAATGCTACGGATTTCATCAGATCGGTCTAAAATTGTGCTTGTTGCCCTAGTTTATCTGGGTGTTGGTTGGCTAGGCTATCTCTGCTTAAATTTAGGCTCGCGACCTGCTCCGATTTGGATGAGTGCTGGTATTGGCTTAACTGCGGTTTTTTTAGGGGGAAAAAGGCTAGTTTTAGGCGTTTTTATCGGGGATTTGCTTCTTACCTTCTTTTTAGCGGCCAGTTGGCCCATAGCTCTATTTTCGGCGCTCGGTAGCAGTTTATCGGCTCTGTTAGGGGCGCAATTCTTGCATTATCTGAGATTTTCCGCCACTTTGCAGCGCATTCGCGATATCCTTTTACTGGTATTTTTAGCGGCTTTATTAGCCTCGGCAGTCAATGCCACTATCGATACTTTTGCCCGTAGTTGGCTAAATACTTGGGATTGGCGGCAATTTGGACAGTCTTGGGGCATTATCTGGCTCGGAGATAGTACGGGTATATTAATGACCACGCCGCTGCTGTTGCGTTTTTTCTTCAATCATCACTCCTTGCGAGAACCACGGCAACCCCAACGCCTTGGCGAGGCGTTACTTTGTCTGAGTTTGCTAACGGTGGTGACTTCCGTGGTTTTTGGTGATCAACCAAATTTTCTCAACCCCGATTGGAGTATGGTGCAGTACCTCGAATATCTGCCTTTTCCTTTTGTGGTTTGGGCCGCTATGCGTTTTCAGACTTGGGGAGCGGTAATAGCGAATTTTTTAGTATCTATTTTAGCTTTGATGGGATTGGCCAAGGGAATCAGCCCTTTTATCCTACAGGCTCCCGATTATACCAGAGGTGTCTTGATCTTACAAATCTTTTTAGTCATTGTCATGTCAACTTCTCTGTTTTTATCGGCGGCGATTAGCGAAAGACAACAGATCGATCGAGCTTTAAATGAAACTTTAGAAAGAGAACATTTAGTAACACAAGTTGCTTTAAAAGTCCATCAATCTTTAGATATAGATCAGGTTTTAAATACCATTGTTGAGGAAATCAGAAATTTTCTCGATGCCGATCAAGTCTATATCGGTCACTGTCAAGAGCGGGGTTGGTCTAAGGTAATCGCTGAGTCCCGTCGTCCCGAGATTCCCTCGCTGATGGGTTGGTTTCCCGAACCAGAATTACTGGAAGAATTAGGACAATTATTTTCTTTAGATAAGTTAATTATTGCTGATAATACCGCTAAGGTGCAAACTCTGCCGACTCTCAAGGGTTATTACGAATACCTGCAAGTTAAATCCTCTTTAGTTTTACCTCTAACGGTTAATAATCAACATTTAGGTGCTTTAGTTGTCCATCAATATTCCCATCCTCGTCATTGGCAAAAAAGCGAGGTCAAATTATTAGAACAGTTAGCCACCCAAGTTTGTATTGCTATCGGCCAAGCGCAACTATATCAGAGGGTGCAAAGCTTGAATAATAATTTAGAACGGGAAGTGGCAGCAAGAACCTTGGAACTGCGGGAAAAAGTCCGGGAAATTCAGCGTTTATACGAAATGAAAACGGTTTTTTTACAGGCAGTATCCCACGATCTTCGCACTTCGATTATGGGATTAGTGATGTTATTAAAAAATTTACAGTGTCGGCAAACAGAAAAAGTAACTATCTCGCGAGCAATGCTCGATCAGGTGGTGCGTAGTTGCGATCGACAATTAACTTTAATTAATGCTTTATCAGAAAATCATTTTGCTGAAGAACGGCCTTTAATCTTGCATCGTCAACCTCTATCTTTAAAAGAACAGGTGGAAATTTGGCTCAAAGATTGGCAGAAAGATTTTGATTTATACCAAGCTACTTTTATTAATCTTCTCCCCGATGACTTACCCGCTATTGATGCTGATCCTTGTCAGCTAAGAAGTGTTTTTGAACAATTATTAAATAATGCCTTAAAACATAATCCTCCACCGATTCAATTAGCTTTAGATGCTCGTATTGACCAAGATATGCTCTACTGCACTTTAAGCGATAATGGCATTGGCATGGATGAGGAACAATGTCAACATCTTTTCCATTTATATGTAAGAAATCTTCATAATCAACACCTAACGGGAATCGGTTTAGGTTCCTACCAATGTCGGCAAATAATCGAGGCTCACTCTGGGAGAATTGGTGTAAAAAGTACCCCGCGGGTTGGCTCACAGTTTTGGTTTACTTTACCCCTTACCCATCAAAATTCTAGAGTGATTAAGCAGGAGTTAGTCAACAGTAATCAGTGATTTTTAACAGGATCGAGATAATTATGCTTACTCGTCAATCTGGGGTTAGATTTGCTTTAGGTTTATTGATTATTTTCAATATTTTCTATTTTGTCCATCTCGCCTACTATAGCTATGTTTGGCACGATGAATCTTTGGTCTTACTCCATCTTTCTGGTTACACACCCGAACAGTTAATTAACTATCTGTTCGATGGACAAATTAAATCTACAGAACAACTCTGGCAATTTCAAGGGGTTAATTCCGTGAAAGGTTTTCCTGATACCTTAGCCTCTCTTTATACTAGCTCGAATTACGATCTACCTCTCTATTATAGTTTCCTCTGGTTTTTAGCAAGGTTATCGGGCAATTCTTATCTAGTCTTAAGAGGATTTTCGGTAATTATTTGGCTTGGCATTTTATGGAGTTTTTACCATTTGGCTTTGACTTTATTTAAAAATAAAAACGCCGCTTTAATCGCCACTACACTTATCTTCTTTTCCCCTCGTTTTACTGGTTATGCTCTAGGAATTTGGGAATACGGACTATATGTTTTCTGTTCGATACTTTCTAGCTGGTTATTTCTCAAAGCTATTGATTCCTCGCAACCGAAAAAAGATTGGTTTTTCTATAGTTTATCCCTAATCGCTGGTTTATATACTCATGTTTTCTTTATCTTTGTTCTAGTAGTCCATAGCCTATATTTTCTGTTGCAGCTGAATTCTTTTAACTCTTTAACCAAAAAATACTATAGCATCAGCTTACTTGCTTCTCTGTGGATTTATTCAATTTGGTTAACCCGGATTTTTACTGGTCGATTTACTATCTTTGGATGGTCAAAAGGCAGTTTACCCCTAGAGGTACTTTGGCAAAGATGGGTAATAATGATCGCTCGTTTATTTTATAATTTTAGTTTAGCCAATCCCACCATCAACCCTATTATTGAATACTGCCTAATTATCCTCGTCATCATCTCCTTTATTTATCTGGGCAAAAAAGCCGATAAAAAAGTTTTTACCCTGATCATTCTCCTGACAATTATCCCCTTTTTCTCTCTTTTAGCGTGGGATCTAATCAGAGGATTTCGCTACACGGCTGTGGGCAGATTTTACTTACCGAGTTTTCTCGGTATGCTGCTGGCAGTTACCTTTTTACTAAGCAACGGATTACAGCAGCGCCAAGGCTGGGCAAAAATTCTCTTAATATTATTGCTAGTTTTCGGATTAATTGCCAAAATTCCCTATCCACCGCCGGCAACTAGATATGTGGGCTATGGTAGTAATATTCCCAACGCTTATACAATGATTAATCGCAGTCAAAAACCTCTAATTATTTCAGAACATTGGTTAGATACCTTGCCCCTTATCCATACTACTGATGCTAAGACAAAGTATTTATTTGTTCAGTCGAACCCTAGAGTTTCCATCCCATCCTTAAAAAATCAATTTACCGATATTTATCTCCTCAATCCTTCCCCCAGTCTCAGACAATATTTAGATGACCAGTCTATACAATTATCCCCTACGGAAAATCAAGCCTTTTGGCGAATTGATTAAAAAACCATTGACCCCTCTTGCCAAAACAGACCACAACCTGATAGACTAGATAAACCAAGGCTTCAGGGAATAGAATTGGGCAGTTCATCCCTAAGAGGGATTGACTTTTACAAAGTTTTATGCTTGCTCAACTGGAGAGTCCCCGAAATCTGGTGATTAAGAGTTTTAGCCTCTTGGCTACCGGACTGACTAAGCAGACCTAACAAATTCAACTGTATGATACCGAGTCAAGACATCGGCGAGGCAGTAGATTCAGTCAGAAAAACTGACGCACAAGACTTCTCTAATTTAATGCCTAGACCTGGCTGGCAACAAGTGGCGGGTTTAGGTAGAGACTGTTTTTGGTATTGAACCCCGATTCTTTTCGTTCTTTACCGGTTTTAGTGATTGCCAATAGGGATTTTAAGCCCGTAATTGGTTGAAAATTTCTATTTATTCGCAAAAATTCCCAGTCGCTCCCTGTACTAATCCTAGGGATCGACTTCATGATCAGTAATTTTCCCCAACCAATTCTCTGGAAATCAGCTTCCAGAACAATTTAGTTATTTTATGAGTAGCAATGCCTTAACCAATCGTGAACATCTAATCGAACTGTATAATCGAGGAGAACGCAACTTTGCGGAAGTCAGACTTAGCGGAGTCAATTTAAAGAGACAGTGTTTAAACCAGATTAACCTAAGTCATAGTTACTTAAAACGAGCCAATTTAGCCGAAGCTTGTTTAATTAACGCTAATTTCAAGGACGCTGCCCTCGAAGAAGTCAATTTAAGCAAAGCTTGTCTTATCGATGCTAACCTGACTAAAGCCGACCTTTCTGGGGCAAATTTGCGCCAAAGTAACCTAAGCGGCGCAATTTTGAGTAATACTGTTCTCAAAAAGGCTGATTTAAGTTCTGCCTGTTTAATTCACAGTAGCTTACTTTTTGCTCAACTGTTCAAAGCGAATCTCGAAGCGGCTAATCTCACCTCAGCCACTTTAACCCATGCCATGGCGGGGAAAGCTAACCTAAAACGGGCTATTCTCACTCGTGCTATTCTTAGCTCTGCTAATCTTAGCCATGCTAACTTAAAAGAGGCTAACCTAATTCGAGCCTATCTCTATCAAGCTAATCTGGAAAACTGCCATCTTCAATACGCCGACCTCAGCTATGCCGATTTGCGCGGGGCGGATTTACGGGGGGCGGATTTACGTTATGCTAACCTCGAAGGTGCTAATCTGACGGGAGCTAACCTCAATTGTAGCGATTTTGAGGGAGCTAACTTAACCGGAGCCGATTTAAGCAAAACTGACGCTAATAAAGCCAATTTTCGCCAGGCTAACTTAACCGGTTGTAATCTGCTCGGTGCTAATTTAGCCTCCGCTAACCTTTCTGGTGCTAATCTACACCAAGCGGGATTACTCTTGAGTTATTTAGTGGGAAGCAATCTTAAACGAGCTAATCTCAAACAAGCTAACTTAATTGGGGCGATTTTAACCGAAAATAATCTTCTTTCTGCTTCCCTCGAAGAAACTATTCTTCCTAACGGTAGTCGCGGTAATCTCCTTTCCTAAATAGGGTTTGCGGCAAAAAGTTTTTCGTGGGGGTAGGGTGTGGGGTATGGGGTGTAGGGTTTTACCGATTTTCAGGGGGTCAATTACCTAATTTTCAGGCAAAAAGTCCCTGAATTTTCCCCCCAATCACTCCTAGCTAGGGCACTTTTTGAGGGGAAAAAAGTCCAAAAGCCTTATCCAAAAAGGTTTTTATATTTATTCAGCCAACCCCAACTATAGTGTAAGGAAGGCTTAAACGCCTTCCTTTTTGGCTAGGGACAAAGGCGATTATGTCCCGTTTTGTATAGCTCTAACCTGTTCAACCTCTAATTCTAAGGCGGATGCGACTTGCTCAACACTTAACCCTAAGGCTAACAAACGAGGGACCGCCTCTAGTGCTTTGTTTAGTCTGCCTTGCTCACGACCTTCCTGACGCGCTTCCTCGCGCACATCTTGAAAATACTGAGTTTGTTTTAATTCATCTAAACTAAACATAGTTTCTATCTCCCGACGATTGAGAAGCGGTAACTTATAAAC
>NZ_JADBRW010000141.1:0-9243 GCF_020247025.1 Microcystis sp. M109S1 | reverse complement strand
TCTTTTTTGATTAAATCCCCCTTATAGCGAGAGACTAGGGCATAAGCCCCATGGCGATCAAGCGTTAGAAACTTCCCCAATTCCGTACCCAGATCAGCGAGAAAATTCTCTATGTCTTTTTGGTACACCCGGCGGGTATGAAGCGATCGCTTAGTGTTTAGCCAGTCACTTAGAACCGTATCCCAGTCTATGGAAGGGGAAACAGGGGATAGGTGAGATAGTTTTGGGTTAATTGGTACAATTCGGCTATTCATGTAGCGAAAATGGTCATTATCAACACATTGCTAAGGATTCCCAGAAAAAAAAGATCGCCACGCTGCTGTTCCGATCGCTCCTGCTAAAAGGACGATTAATGTCCAGACCTGATTTTTCTGGGTTCCCTCTACCTTTTCGAGCCTTTTATCCATGCCCTCGACTTTCTCAGTCAGTTTGGCTTGTCCTATTTCTATCTTGGTTAGCCGTTCGTCAATTTTGTCGATTTTGTGGCTAACTTCCTTAATACTGTCTTTGATTTCCCTGAGAATGGCTTCAAGGGAATAGGTCACGGTTTCGTTAGACATGAGCTAAACTCCTATCTTTTCGTTGATGCGATCTCTCTTACCAATTCAGCGCGTAGCGATGCGATCGCCGCTTCTATTTTTTTATCTACTGTGTCCATATCGTCTAGGGTTGCCTTCCCTAGTGCCGATTCAATAAATCGGATAAGTTCACCGCTCGCACTATTGCCGCGCTTCTCAGACCACTGCTTAAATGCTTCCCAGTCGTCTTCATCGACTCTAAAAGTTGCCAGAATTTTATTTTTAGCCATATTCTATACTTCTGTCTATAATGTATAGATTATAGACTTTAATCTATTGTCCTGTATATAGGAAAAACTGTTTAATCGGGTCACTGTCTATAAGAAACTTATATATGTTATGTATTGATATATATCTAGACTTGATTATATACTAAAGATATAAACCAAAAGCGACCGCTACCGACTACCAATCAGAAAAGCGATCGCCTATCATCCAAAAAAGGATATCTCTATTATGCAACTTATCGAAGCAATGGCAACCGACCGCGCCCGCCGCGTAAACACTAAATACGGTGAGAGAACCGTTATCGACTGTGTAAGACGCGATACTGGGGAAAAAGTGACCGTATGGCGCGGTGGTGACGATGATTACTCTCAAAAGCACGTTATCCGGAATGCTCGCTTAACTTTAACCCTCGATAACAAGGGTAAATATAGTCTCGTTGAGTATCCCAACTTAGTCAGTCTAGGACAACCTCTCCCAGAGTCACCCGTGCCAGTTAAACCCGTTAGTCGGCATTTAGCAAGCAATAACCCTCCTATCCCAAATTACAACAGCGAGAAACCTAACGAGAGCGAGTTATCACCCAATCAAAAGCGTGAAATAGCCAATTATGTGCAAGAAATGGCAAAACTTTATAAATATTGTCTCGATCAAGTTGAGTCAACCATCGGGGTTGAGGGAGAGGATAAACGAGCGATCGCTACCACCCTGTTTATCAGCGCTCAAAAGAAATTCGCACTCTAGATAGATAGCAATCGGGGGGATACCCCCCGATAGGAGACAAAAAGGCTAAAAATCGACAAGAGGCTTTATCTTTTCTCGATGATTTGTATGCCAATATCACCATCGAAAACGACGGAAAACGAGAGATAGAGATAGTCGATGATAATCTTTCTCTAATTGAATTTAACTGGGAATTAAAGGATTAATTATCAGTTATCAGTTATCAATAATTAACACCCATTAGGAATAAGAAAAATGACCACAACCACAACAGCCCCCGCCGGCGATCTCATTCTACAAGCGACTGGACAGGTTAAAATTTTGCGATTAGCCCTGACCCATCTCTCAGACAGTGGCTCGATCGATTTCTCCTTTATTGATCATTGCCACGAAATTGAAGACAAGCTAAAACGGGTTTACGAACTTACAGAAGGCTAAAAATCAGGGGAACGCGATCGCTACTGTTGGCAATGCCCAAAAATGGGATCTGTCTAGAGATGGACCGCGCTTGCCTTACCCGCATTGGTGATCGTTTACCCAGTACCTTAGCTTTTTGAAAATCTCTCGATGGGGAATTCCCCATCGAGAGATAAGTCCTCAGAGTTCGAGAGTAAGATCAATCGACTAGGAATGTTTAAAGGGAAATTATGCCACTGCTTAAATATCAACTTCTAGCCCGCCCAGCGTTTAACCCAGAAATCGACGACCGATCCAGCAAGCTCGCAGTCAGAATTGGCGAGTCAGAAGCTAACAAGGTAAAAAGCCTAGCGGAAGCGCAGGGGGGGACTGTTAGCAGTTACTTGCGAGAAATACTCCGCCGTCACTTAGCCTCGCAAGCGATCGAGTCAAATTAGCAAAAAACAACCCGGGAACACTTGGAATGTTGCCCGGGAAACTAAAAATAAGCAATTCTATGGTAAAACAAGAGGGTACTTTATACCTTAAAACTCCCTACAATGCCTTAAAATCCTTTAGCGATCGAGAAGATTTATCACACACTAGCCATTATAGTAAATCTTACCACAATTCATTATCGTCTGTAAACTGTCCCCGATGCGGAAAATCAGGGGAATTGGCAGAAGATGGGATAGTCCGCGCCCTCTACCGATGCCGATCCTGTGGGATGTTTGCAAAGGTAAAGCCAAAGCGATTACACGGATTGAGGCAATTGATCGCCTGTCAGGAACTCACAACAGCCTTAGAAATCTTAGAAGTTGCCGGGCATAAAGATCAGGATGCGATCGATGCCTTGAATCTCTATCGGGGGGTGGTGAGCCATGCTTAAAGCTTTCAATCGCTCTAACCTATGCCCAATCTGTGGGGAAGCTTCCCCCGATTGTCGCTACTCTACCGATGGGGAATTGGTTCTATGTCACGGTCACATCGACTTCGATCCACAGCATCCAGAATGGCATTACTTAGGGGTTTCGAGTAATGGGGTGTGGGGAAAATTTGTTCCCAGAAAAGATAGAGACTTCGATCGCACGGAATGGTTAGAGAAAAAAGCCGCGCGGGAACGGGAACGATTAGAACGGGAAAAAGAACACGCTAAGAATGCCCTGAGTATCCCGGATCGAGACAAGGCTCTAAGACTGCTATCGCAATCGCTAGGATTAAGCCGCCGGCATAAGCAGTCTTTACTGGATCGAGGACTATCTCAGGAAGCGATCGAGTCAGGTTTATTTTTCTCTATCTACCCCGATGACCCGGTACCAGCCGATATTCCCCGCAACCTACCGGGCGTGATTAACGGTAAGATAGCGGCCAGTGGTGTGGGTATCGCTTGTTTAGCGTTCGATGGGGAGGGCCGGGCGATCGGATACCAGATAAGGTTAGAGAATGTCACCGATTCTAAGTACCGATGGGCCAGGGGGTTAACTTCTAGTCACTTAGCTGATCATGAATTACCCATAACAGTTATCCCCAATGGCAAGGAAAGCGATCAAGTCTGGTTAACTGAGGGTATCCTTAAGCCTTTTGTCGATGCCCATAAGCATGGGCTTAATGCCATAGGTGCAGCCAGTGGGCATTTCTTAGGTAGTCCCAATCAGATTAAAGAAGCGATCGGACCCTATCGACAATTAATTTTATGCCCGGACGCGGGGGACATAAATAACCCTCAAGTGATGCTGAGATGGTCTAAAGAGATTAAATTTTTGGAATCTCTAGGGAAGTCGATATTAATCGCATGGTGGGGACAAAAAACCAAAAATGATGACGATATTGATGAGTTAGCGAGTCTAGATCAGGTAGGATTTATCACGCCTAGCCAATTCCTTGAAATGGGGAAAAGCGATCCTTTACCATTCTGGGAAAAGGTTAAAAGATTAGTAGCAAGAGATCGGAAAAAAAATAGAAAACCTTTACCCTCACCCTTACCGACTAAACGAGAGGCAAAAATCTATGACCGCTCTAATCGATTAAATGAATGGGCATCGGGTAAATATATCTTAGATACTTCCCCAACTGGAAGCGGAAAAAGTCACGATGCAGGCACGCTAAACCCTGACAAGCTAGGGGTTAACGACATTTTTTATATTACTAATGACCCTCGAAATGTCTCAACCCCAACGTTAAAAGAATGGACAATATCAGAGGGTCGTCACGCTGGGCTATACCGTAATGAATTGGGTGAGATAAGAACACGAAAAAGGAAAGATTCACTTGATAGATTCCAAGAGAAAGATTTACGGGCTAATTGCGCTCGTCCCTTTACTCATGCGGCCTTAGCTAACCAAAATATAAGCCACGGAATAGAATCATCGACTATCTGTCAAGGTTGCCAATTCCTTGAATTATGCCGGTCGGGTAAGGGGGATTATGATTACTTACAAAAGCGTGCCATTGCATTGAAATCTAAGCGATTAATCGCTCACCCGGCAAGCTTACCACTGCCTAAGTCTCTCGATCCTGAAAATGGGTTTAATTATGGGAATACGGCGTTAATTTTCGAGGAGAGTGAATTATCTTTTAACACTACCAAAAAGGTTACGGTATCAGAGAAAGATATTACAGCCTCGATCGCAACCCTAGCGGAAAGGGATAGTGATCTTTTCCTATCTCTTAAGCCTTTACTTTCTGCCATTAAGAAGCTTCTCTCGGAAAAGCAGTCTAATCGCTATGGAATTGACGGCAAAACTTTAAGAGAGAAGCTTTTAGGGCTAATTCCTAGTAATCTCGATTTAAATCGCCTAAAAGAAGCATTAACCCCTAATTTAAGCTTCCTTGACCCTATCTCTGAGATGGGGGAATCAATAGCTGATATGCCGATCGCAGTTCGCCGGGCATTCTCTGAAAAGGATAACAGCCTAGCGGAAAAAGCAGAAAATGAAGCTTTAAAGCAGTGGATACCTGAATTAATCAATGCTTTACAGGGTAAAGGCTATTTATCCCTTAATCATGGTATTTTATCGGTTTCCTTCCCAGATGAGAGATTGCAAGCGATTATAAATGAGGCCGCTAAAATCATCTTTTTATCGGCCACGGAATCGATCGAGAATCTGGAAGCCCGAACTGGCTTAACAATTGATCTGATTACTACCGGGGGGGGGATTCCAGAAAATATCAGGTTTATCCAAGTGTCAGACCTTGGCCGAATGGGTATTAATCGGGGGGAAGGTCAAAAGCGACGATCTAAAGTCATCCTTGATCATTATCGGGAAAATGACCCCGATAACACGGCTTTTATCAGATTCCAAAGTCACTGCAAAGATGAAGGGGATGAGACAAGCCTAAGACATTTTGTCAATTCTCAAGGGACTAACTTAATCGCGGGTAAACACCGGTTAGTAATCGATGGACTACCTACACCTAACTTAGAAGCGTTACGGCATGATTACAGCATTAGCACGGGTAATGACCCCTATGGCGAAGACTTCGATCGCTATGTCCATCATCAAATTTTGAGAATCATTAAACAAGAGATAGGAAGGTTAAGGGCTAATCTTTACCCAGATCGAATTTTCGAGGTTGTACTGCTTACCGACTATGATTTTAGCGGCCTTATCCCTGCTAACCAGTTAAAGCAGATAAAAGCTCATGAGATAACCCCGAACGCTGAAAGTGTCAAAGAACGGACTAAGCGGCTAATAGGTGAGGCTGTCAGTCAGCTACAGGAAACCGGGCAAAAAATAACCGAGCGGGCCGTCGCTTCTTTAGCAGGGTTAGCAAGGAATACCGTTCACCGCGCCCGGGAGTTCTTAGATGAAATTTTGGCCACAATTGCTATAAGTAACCCATATAGTAAATGTGGCCAAGCGGAAAACCTTACCCAGACTGACATTGACCTAATTAACGATGCTGTGTCCTATGTAGAGGCTGCCGGTGAGGACTCACTCCTAACGGAATTTGAGGCCCTCCTAGAGGTATTCGATCGCAGTCAGTGGTCAAATTTATGGGGATTTATACCTATTCCGATAAGAGACAAGCTTCTTAATCAGCTTTTAGCGATCGCCCACGTTACTGCTTTATGTGCATAAAAGCTAACTTATCCCCTCTCGGAAAATGTTCTATTTCCCCCTTTTTAGGGCATTTTCGAGGTGAGAAGTGGGTTAGGGCTAATCTTAATCAATTGAGGTAAAATCGCCGTACAAAAGCGATAAAAACTCAAAATATGAACAATCAAATTAAACCACTGGAACGCTTAAAATTCCTACCTGCTAAAGCTTTATTAGGTGAGGATGAATAAGGTAAAATCTTAATCGATGCAATCGTTAAAAATCCAAAGATTGAAAATAGATTTAGCGTGTCAGTGGGGAATTCCCCAGTGACACTTTGAAAAATTAGGCTTAATTTTTTTCGTACCAAAACCGACCGCGAAGTTCCCATTTATCCCTGTATTTTTGAGTAGGTTCCCCCTTTTGTTTCCATCGAGTGATATTGCTTTTATCGATTCCTAGATGCCGGGCCAACTCACTATCAGTTAATCCTTTTTTTTTAGCCGGTGAGGAAGACTGATCGGTTATGTCCCCGATCGCACCCGTTACCGTTCCATCGATGGAAGCGATCGCCGGTTGATCTGGTGGTGACGGTGGTGAGGGTGAAACTTCCGGGGTCACGGTTTCGATCGCCGGTCGGTCCGGTGGGGAAGGGGGAAGGGGGGAAGGTTCCCCGGTGGGAATTGGGGAATGATCGGCGATCGAAGCCGATTGCTGTAACCTTAGCAGTCTTTCCATATTTTCAATCCGTGCCAGTAAATCACTTGGTAAATACTCAGGTATTATACTAGGTAACTTATCAAGTATAATACTCTCTACCTTACCCTCTAAGTCAGTTACCTGACTAGGGACGGTATCAGGCGAATTAAGCTTTTTTTCGAGAATCTCATCGATCTTTTTCTTGATCGCATCCTCACTAAATTTACTAGGTACGGTATCGAGTATAGGACTACTCACTAACTCAGGGTTATAGGCTAAAAGCTTCAATAACTCGATGATTCCAGTGCCAAGAGAGGGGTAAATATTACCTTCCTTATCCTTACGGGTGATACCGTACTCGTTACAGTACCCAGTAATGAAATCTTCTATATCCTTTGGTAGATAGCAGGTTACAGCCTTGTTTTGTGTAGTCATGGTAAGTTACCTAGTCGGTTACTTCTTTAGTCTAATACCGTACCTTACTCTAGTCAATGACCTATAAGATATAGTAATGTTTTGTAGTCAATTACCTAGTAAAGTCTGATTAATAGGTAGTTGACTTAGGTAAGTGACTAGGGTATTATAGAGATATAAGGGGTTGAGAAAACCCTAAAGTAAAGAGATTGCCAAGGAAAACATTCGACGGTGAAAAGTGCTGGGACAAAGGGAAATATTTGTCTTAGGTGCAAGTCCAAACGGGCGAGTTAAGTGTGAAGAAATTCCGAATAGAACTAGCAAGAGTTGGACTCTTTGATAATCCAGTAGTCTATTATTCCCTGCGACTGATTAAATTCAACTCAATCTCTTTACTTTAGGATTTTTTAATCCTAAACGCCCAAAAGCCTTGATACACCTGACTTTCAGGGGTCGGAAAAAAAATATCAAAAATATTTTCCCAAACCCCTTATATCTCTATAATACCTTACCGTACCCTAGTAAGTGACCTATAAGATATAGTAATGTTTTGTAGTCAATTACCTAGTAAAGTCTGATTAATAGGTAGTTGACTTAGGTAAGTGACTAGGGTATTATAGAGATATAAGGGGTTGAGAGAACACCACAGAAAACCCCGCAGAACCTAGAAAACTAAAGAGGATTAAAGATATGCTATTCGCTTCCAAGATTTCCGAAGTTACCGCAACGATTTCTCAGATTTCCCACGAAATCGAGGATTTACAGGCACGGATCGAAGCATTACGAATCGAAAAGCTTGAATTGGAACAGTATCAACAGCAACTCGGATCGGCTGAGAATGCTTCCGAGAGTGCGATCGAGCAGGTAAAAACGGCACTGGCAATGATTAAAGCCATTAGCCCATCAGAACGAGAAACCTTCAAGGATGCCCTAATCTCGCTGTTTACCGATGAGGGTGACATTCCCTTACTGGCAAGCGCCGAACCCGATCCCGAACCCGAACCGTCGGATGATGCGATCGAGACTTCCCCCAATGGGAACGGTCACAATGGTCACAATGGGAACGGTCACGCCATTGACATAAATGCGATCGAGATAGGGGTCAGTGACCTCACAGCTTCCCTAAACAAGTTAGGAATCAATGAACTGCGAAAACTAGCCAAAAAACACCGATTAGATAGTAAGGGTGCGAAATTCATCCTGATTCACCGATTAATCGAGTCTGGCATCTCAGAAGCTGATCTAGTGGCAAGTTAAAGCGATAATCACCCCGACCGATCGCGACGGTCGGGTGCAATCCTCTAAACTAAGGTGCAATCCTCTAAACTAAACTATCTAAAATATCGGTCACTTCCCCTTGATGGTTTCGCCGGTTATCGTCATAAATCAGCAAAGTGTTAAGGCTAGAATGGCGACTCAATTTCTGGACTCTCCTAACATCCCCCCCGGTAGCTTCTAGGGCTGCCGTGATAGAACTATGGCGTACCCGGTGAGGACTCATAGGCTTAGTAATACCGGCGGACTGACAGCGAGATTTAACAATGTCATAGATAGCTTGAGGGCATAGGCGGCCGTCCCTGTAGCCGATGTTCACAGAACAAAATAAAGCCTTATCGGGTTGATGTTCCCCCCTTGCCTCTAGCCATGCCTCGATCGCCGTGACCGTGCCAATTCCAAGAGACACAATCTCTGATTGAGTCCCCCGTCCCTTGCCAAAAATCCTTAAGGTTTTAGCTACCGGGTCAAAGTCAGCGATCGAAGCCTTAGACACTTCTGATCTTCTCAGGGCATTACTCCAAAGAAGCATCATTAGGGCATAATCACGGATACCCTTAAGGGAAGTGCGATCAATCCCCCCTAGCACTCGCTTAAATGCCTCCGGGTCAATGCCCGTGGTATCTCGATAAGCACACAGCTTCTCTCCCTTGACCGCTTCTAACATAAACTCACAGTGACCGCAATTGTAAGCGAATGAGACTAAAGACTTGATAGCGGCTAATCTTCGATTAATAGTTGCTGATTTTAGTTCTTTTTTGATTAAATCCCCCTTATAGCGAGAGACTAGGGCATAAGCCCCATGGCGATCAAGCGTTAGAAACTTCCCCAATTCCGTACCCAGATCAGCGAGAAAATTCTCTATGTCTTTTTGGTACACCCGGCGGGTATGA
>NZ_JADBRW010000140.1:0-7755 GCF_020247025.1 Microcystis sp. M109S1 | reverse complement strand
GTGTGGGGTTTTACCAGTTTTGAGGTGGCCAATTACCTAATTTTCAGGGAAAAAGTGCCTAAATTTCCCCCCGATCACTGCCATATCCAGTACTTTTTAAGTTCCAAAAGGTCTAAAAGTCTTACCCAACAAGGTTTTTAGATTTATTCAGCAAGCTCTAAGTAGAGGAACCGATAAAAAGCTCTCAAGGGATTGTCACCCATGACGGATGAAAGATTAGAACGGATCGAGAGCATACTACAGGCTACCGTTGTCCTCACGCAACAGAATCGAGAAGATATAGCACAGCTAACCCGTGAGGTTAGGACAATAGCAGGGAGTCTTGAACAAACCAACGAGCGCTTAAATCAATTTATCACTCAAGCTGAGAGCGATCGGCAGTTTTTCCGCAACGAAGTCACCGGTATCCGTACAGAAGTTAAGCAAATCGTAGAGCATCTTTTCGGACAATCCCCAGATCAGGAGTAAAGATTAGCCAACAGGTAAGCTAAACGGCGCTTAACCTGCATGATCCAATAGCTATAACCCTTTTGGAGTCTATATCGGTGATCCGAAGTAAAAGCCGTTTAGCTTATATATTAGCCAAATCACCGGCAAAAAGCTTGATCAACCCTAATTAGGGTTTGCGGCAAAAAGTTTTTCGTGGGGGCAGGGTGTGGGGTGTGGGGTGTGGGGTGTGGGGTTTTACCCATTTTCAGGACGTTCGGACGTTCGGCGAAGCTCAGTCGAGCCGTGGTCAATTACCTAATGTTCAGGGAAAAAGTGCCTAAATTTCCCCAAGATCACTTCCAGGATCGGCACTTTTTGAAGGTTTTTAGATTTATTCAGCCTGCCCTAGATAAAAAGCTTTGTCCGGGCAATTTCTCCCCAACAGATGGTTTAAATTAAGATTTCATCCTTGAATAGATACAATGGATTTTGGTCTTGATCGATCTAAATTATTGCCAAAAGCTGTGAACTTTTTAAATTAAACTTAACCAAAATTTTACCCAATCTTAACCAAAAAAATCCCCAATATTTCTAGATTTAAAAGTAATATTTATGCCTTAAACTATATTTTGAAGAAAGTTCAACTTTCCCAATTGTGCAGGATTCTTCAACCAGAAAATTTATGATATTCTCAACTGCTACCCTAACTCGTGTGTGTGCTGTCTCCTTCGCCACGGCAGCGGCCTTAGCAGGGACGATGGGAGAAGCTTTCGCCCAAACCCTGAACGGTGCGGGAGCCTCCTTTCCCGCGCCCCTATACCAGCGTTATTTTGCCGACTATAAAAACGCCACTGGTGTCACCGTTAACTATAATTCCGTCGGTAGCGGTGCTGGTGTCCGGCAATTTATCGCCGGAACCGTCGATTTTGGGGCTTCCGATGCCGCTCCTTCCTCCTCGGAAAAAGGCCAGATGAAAAACGGTTTACTGCTAGTTCCCACCGCCGGAGGAGCCGTCGCCGTGGTGTATAATCTGCCCGGGGTAAATAACCTGCAAATTTCCCGGGCTAACCTCGGTAAAATCTTCAGTGGCGAGATCACTAACTGGAGACAGGTGGATCCGAAACTGCCCAACCAACCCATTAAAGTGGTGGTTAGGGCTGATGGTAGCGGTACTACGGAGATTTTTACTTCCCACCTGAGTGCTATTAGTCCTTCTTTCAAAAGTAAAGTGGGAACCAGCAAAGAACCTAACTGGGGTTTTACCGTTCTCAAGGGACCGAAAAATGATGGTGTGGCGGCCCTGGTTAAACAAACAGAAGGCTCGATCGGTTACGTTCAAGATACCTTTGCCCGCAAAAATGAAGGGGCAACCATGAGAACTGCCAAAGTTCAAAATAAAGCCGGTCAATTTGTCGAACCGAGTCTCGCCGAAGCTAACAAAGCTATGGAAGGGGTGAAATTTAACGCTGATTTTACCGCTAATGTAGATGATCCGAGCAATGGCTATCCGATCGTCGGGATTACTTGGTTATTAGTACCGAGAGACTACGCTGATAACAAAAAAGCGGCGGAAATTAAAAGACTGTTGACTTGGATTCTCACCACCGGTCAAGGTATTAACAATCAATTGGAATTTACTCGGATTCCCCAATCGGTGACTCAAAAAGTTTTAGCCGAAGTTAACAAAATTAAATAAATACTTTTGTATTAGTTTAGGCTTGATTGTCACCGCTTTCCAGTAAGATGGAAAAAAGTTACCGGTTAACCTCATAACTAATAAGTAGGGAGGCACAATTATTTGTAGGATGGGTTAGCGCACTTCGTAACCCATGCGGGCGTTGGGTTTCATGCTTCAACCCAACCTACGTTCATCTTATATTTAATTCCACCCACCCACTTAACTGCAAGTATTTCTTTTCTCTGGGCTGAACAATGTTCAGCCCCTACAGTTGCGTTTTAAACAACTGATAACTGCTAATCGCTCTCTACCTTATGGCTAATTTTTCTGAATCGGTCGAGTCTTTTGATCTCTCGGCGGCCAATCTTAACGAAAGCCCCGGTACTGCGGGTTTATTTGATCGCATTTTTACAATCTTAGTCTGGATTTGTGCCGCCTCTGGTTTAATCTTTCTGCTCTGGATGGCCTGGATTGTTTTTCAGGATGCGCGGCCGGCGATCAATGAATTCGGTTGGGGATTTCTCTGGGGAACCACTTGGGATGTTAACGTCCTCAAATTTGGTGGTTTACCTTTTATTTTCGGTTCGATCGTTTCCTCGATTCTAGCTCTTTTATTAGCTATTCCCCTCAGTGTCGCCGTTGCTTTAACCACGAGCGAGAATTATTTGCCGGCAAGCGTCCGTTATCCCATCGGTTTTCTAGTGGAATTAATTGCCTCGATTCCCAGTGTAATTATTGGTTTATGGGGGATTTTCGTACTAATTCCCGTGCTGAAACCTCTGCAAGAATGGTTATTTCAAAATTTTGCTTGGTTCCCTTTGTTTAATACCCAACCGTTGGGACCAAGTATGCTGATCGCCGGTGTGATCCTGGCCATCATGATCGTGCCGACTATTTCCGCTATCAGTCGCGATGTGTTGCTTACCGTCCCCCCCGAATTACGCAGCGCCTCCATGGCCCTAGGGGCGACTCGTTGGGAAACCATCTGGCGCGTGTTGTTGCCGGCGGCCAGTTCTGGCATTATCGGGGCGATTATCCTCGGTTTAGGGCGCGCTTTAGGGGAAACTATGGCGGTGGCCATGGTAATCGGTAACTCCTCGATTATTAGTCCCTCCCTCTTGGCCCCTGGTTATACTATTCCTGCTGTACTAGCTAATACCTTCCCAGAAGCTTTTGAAAAAATCCACATCGGAGCCTTGATGTATCTAGCTTTGACTCTATTTTTTATTACCTTAGCCGTCAATAGTGTAGCGGCTTTATTAGTACAATTTATCAACCGCAATCGTTAATTTATGACTCAAGGAGCTTTTCCCGAAGAAGATTTACAGCAACCCCTGTCACCGTGGCGACATTTTTTTACCAACGGTCTCACGGGTTTAGCGATCGCTCTTAGTGCCATCGCCATTCTGCCTTTATTCGCTATTCTCTTTCAAATTGTCAAAGAAGGTTTACCCGGATTCAATTGGCAAGTTTTCACCTCTTTACCCGCCCCAGTTGGCTCCGATCCCAGTGTTCCCAACGGTTTTGCCAATGCAATCGTGGGGACTTTAACCATGGTCGGTTTAGCGGCTTTAGGCAGCATACCTCTGGGGATTCTCACCGGGGTTTTCCTCTCGGAATTCGCTCGGGGTTCCAAAATTGGCGGTATTCTGCGCTTTGCGATCGTGGTGTTGAGTAGTACCCCTTCCGTCATCGTCGGGGTGTTTTCCTTCGGGGTTTTGGTCTTAACTACCAAACAATTTTCCGCCGTAGCGGGGGCCTTTGCTTTGGGGGTGATTATGTTGCCCATCGTCGCTTTAACCACGGAAGAGTCCCTAAAACTAATACCCATGTCCTACCGTCTCGGTTCCTCCGCTTTGGGGGGTTCCCGTTTCGATACGGTATTTCGCATTGTCCTGCCAGCAGCGATCGCACCGATTATGACCGGGATATTATTAGCGGTGGCCCGGGCCGCTGGAGAAACCGCCCCCTTAATGTTTACGGCTTTATTTAGTCAATTTTGGCAAGAAAGTCTTTGGTCGCCCACACCGGCTTTAACGGTGTTGATTTATAACTACGCTAGTTCCCCCTTTCCTGAACAAAATTCCCTAGCTTGGACAGCTTCTTTAGTCCTAATTATCTTAGTTTTAATTACTAGCCTTCTCTCCCGTTTTGTCACTCGTAAACGCTCAAATTAAGCACTTTTCTGATGATCGATTCCTCTATCATGAACACTCCTACTTCTCTAGCTAATTCGGCGATCGAAGTCGAAAATCTTAGCTTTTTCTACGGTAGCAAAAAAGCCCTGGAAGGGGTTTCTTTACAAATCCCGCAAAGGCAAGTAACCGCCATGATCGGCCCCTCTGGTTGTGGTAAATCTACTCTCTTAAAAGCTCTCAATCGCATCGGGGAATTAGAGGGGCAAGTGACAGTTAAGGGCAAAGTTAGGTTTTTTGGCCAGGATATCTACGCCCCCAAAGTTAACCTTCATACCTTACGGCGACAGGTGGGTATGGTGTTTCAGCGCCCTAACCCTTTTCCCGCTAGTATTTACGATAATATAGCCTACGGTATTAGAATTTATCGTTCCGCTAGTCGCAGTGAATTAGATGAGATTGTGGAATCAGCTTTAAAAGGAGCTGCTCTTTGGAATGAAGTTCAAGAGCTGTTGAATAAATCCGCTTTAGGATTATCGGGAGGACAACAACAAAGATTGTGTATTGCTCGCGCTTTGGCGGTAAAACCAAAAGTATTATTAATGGATGAACCTTGTTCTGCTTTAGACCCCCTTTCTACCCTCAAAGTCGAGGAATTAATCCATGAATTGAAGGAACAATACACGATCGTCATTGTCACCCATAATATGCAACAGGCCTCTAGGGTATCCGATCGCACGGCCTTTTTTAATACCGATGAAAGCCGCGTCGGTCATTTGGTGGAATGTGATGCCACCCAGAAAATTTTCACCGATGCAGTTAATCAACAAACTCGCGATTATGTAGCCGGTAGATTCGGTTAATTTGTCTTGTCAGGAGATAGGAGACAGCTATCAGTGATCAGTTATCAGTTATCAGTTATCAGTTATCAGTTATCAGTGATCAGTTATCAGTTATCAGTTATCAGTTATCATATGTGAGTTTTCAGTTCACTGATTGGCTCTTCTCGACTTTGTGTGATAATTTTTGCTTATGGAATCGTGAAATGCTTATCGGGCAAGACTTTTAGGGCTATTTTGCGGATATTTTATCAGTATAGACCTCGTTTCCACACATAAACCAGAAGAGCCACTGATTACTGTTTACTGTTTACTGATAACTGAAAAGTCTCCCCCCCTAAACAATAACGCTGCCCGATTTTGCTAGGATAAGAAATGTAACAAGAATCTTTCTCAACAGTCGGATAATTCATGGGCAACGATACCATCACCTTACTCTCTCCCCGGGAAATTGAAAAAATGCGTCGAGCCGGACGATTAGCGGCTAAACTGTTAGACCATCTGGCCGATATGGTTAAACCGGGGGTAAGTACCCTAGAAATCAATGACGAGGCAGAACGTTGGACCTGCGCCCATGGAGCCAAAAGTGCGCCCCTAGGATACCACGGCTTTCCTAAGTCCATCTGTACTAGCATTAACGAGGTTATCTGTCACGGCATCCCCAGCGCCAATCAAATCCTTAAAGAGGGCGATATTATTAACATCGATGTCACCCCGATTTTAGAAGGTTATCACGGCGATACCTCGCAGACTTTCTTTGTTGGTACTCCCTCCCCCCTGGCCAAAAAGTTAGTGGAAGTTACCAGAGAATGTCTGCAAAGAGGCATAGATGCAGTGCAGCCGGGGGGTAAAATCGGCGATATCGGGGCGGCTATCCAAGAATATGCCGAAGGACAAGGATTTTCGGTGGTTAGAGATTTTGTCGGTCATGGTATCAGTAATGTTTTTCACACCGGTCCGCAGGTTCCCCACTACGGCACTCGTGGCAAGGGCAAAAAAATTCGCCCCGGCATGGTATTCACCATTGAACCAATGATTAATGAGGGAACCTGGCAACATATTGTCTTAAAAGACGGTTGGACTGCTATTACTAAAGATGGTAAACTTTCGGCCCAATTTGAACACACCATCGCCGTCACCGAAACCGGTGTCGAAATTCTCACTTTATCCGATTAAATTTAGGGAACGGGGAACAGGGGATAGGGAATGGGGGAATGGGAGAATGGGGAAATAGGGAAGTTTCAACTAATACCCCAAAACCCTAAAACCCTAAAACCCCATCACCCCTCTCCCTTCTCCCCCCGCAACGCGCACGAAGTGGTCTCCTCACTTCCCACTAATAACTGATAACTGAATATATGCAGTATCGTCGTTTCGGTCGCACTAATCTACAAATGCCGGTGTTTTCCTGTGGGGGAATGCGCTATCAATTTCAGTGGCAGGATGTGCCGATGTCGCAAATTCCCGACGAGAATCAAGGCAATTTAGAGGCAATCATCAATAAATCTCTGGAAGTGGGGATTAATCACATCGAAACCGCTAGGGGTTACGGCACTTCGGAGATGCAATTAGGCAAAATTTTGCCGCAACTACCGAGGGACAAGATTATCGTGCAGACGAAAGTTTCTCCTAGTCAAGATGTGCGGGAATTTCGCCGTAAATTTGAGCAATCCAGGCAATTTTTACGGTTAGATTATGTGGATTTGTTGGGCATCCATGGCATCAACACCGAGGAAATTCTCGATGACACTATGGCCGAGGGCGGTTGTTGGCAAGAGGCGAAAAAATTACAGGAACAGGGAAAAGTTCGTTTTATCGGTTTCTCGACCCATGCACCAACTGATGTGATTGTCAAGACTATTGCAACAAATTGTTACGATTACCTCAATTTGCACTGGTACTATATTTTTCAGAATAACTGGCCGGCCATAGAAGCGGCAAAACAGCACGATATGGGGGTTTTTATCATTAGTCCCTCCGATAAGGGCGGCCATCTCTACAATCCTCCCCCTAAGCTCGTTGCTCTCTGTTTTCCTCTCAGTCCGATGGTTTTTAATAACCTATTCTGTCTCAGTCATCCGACCGTCCATACCCTTAGTATCGGTGCTGCGCGAGCCAGAGATTTTGATGAACACCTGAAAACTTTACCCTTACTCGATCGAGCCGAGGAGATTTTACCGCCCATTATCGAGAGATTGCAAGGGGAAATGATCAACTGTTTAGGCGATAATTGGGTGAAAACTTGGTCTGTGGGTTTACCTAGCTGGGAAAATACCCCCAATCACATCAATATTCGTTCTATCCTCTGGTTACGCAATCTCGCTATCGCCTACGATATGATTGACTTTGCCAAGGCCCGATACAATCTCTTGGGGAATGGGGGTCACTGGTTCCCCGGTCAACAGGCAAAAGAGGTGGAAAAACTCGATTTAACTGCCTGTTTAGCCGCTAGTCCCCACGCTGATCAAATTCCCTATCTTCTCGCCGAAACTCATCGATTATTGTCGGGAGAGACGGTACAACGCTTAAGCAGTAGTTAGGGTTTGCTGAATAAATCTAAAAACCTTATCCAACAAGGTTTTTAGACTTTTTTTCCCTCAAAAAGTGCCGACCCTTGGAGTGATTGGGGGGAAAATTCAGGGACTTTTTCCCTGAAAATTAGGTAATTGACCAC
>NZ_JADBRW010000014.1:0-6918 GCF_020247025.1 Microcystis sp. M109S1 | reverse complement strand
GGAAGGCAATTGATAGCCTGTTAAATTCCCTTGTTTCCACCACCTCCAAGCCGTTCGATAACTTATTCCTGTTTTTTTTGCCTAGTCTGATAGTTTCGTGTTCACATATTACCATGGCTGGCTATATATGACTATATTTGTGTTGAAACTTTACAATACTCCTCACTTACAGCTTTTCTCAGATACATGAGGTTCGTTCTTGCATCTGAAATACTTGATTAGCAAGAATGAGCTTGTGCTTCACCTTCACGAGAAAGGCTGTCATACTGTTCACTAAAAACTCACATCTGGTCACTGATAACTGATCACTGATCACTGATTCAAGACTGGCTGCCGTTGATCAAAGTAATTACCGTCACTTCGGGGGGACAAAAAAGACGACCGGGAAAATAGGTTCCTAAGCCTCGATTGACATATAATTGATTTTCCCCAACTCGGTGAAATCCCTCGGACCATTGCCAGTATCGGACTACTCTGCTAAACTGCCGTTGAAAGGGAACCCATTGACCATAGGGGTGGGGCAGCGATCGCCTAAGTTTCTCTAAAATTATCGGTAGGGAACCGATACCGGGGATAGTCACTTGACCTCCGTGGGTATGACCGGATAACTGCAAATCCACGCGCCAATCCCTTAAAAGCATGGCTGTATCGGGATTGTGGGAAAGGACGAGTCTGGGTATATCGGGAGAAATTTGCTCGAGGATTTGCGGTAAAAATTCCCCGGACCAATAATCGGCCAATCCGACAATGGGAAAATTTTCGCCGTAGGGTGTGGCGATTTCATTCCAGAGTACCCGAATTCCCACGCTAGTTAAGGCTGCTCTGACCGTTTCCCTTGCCTGCGGAAGATAACTGTCATGATTTCCTAAACAAGCATAAATACCCCCTTGACTTTTGAGAGCTTTTATGCTCTCGACTAGGGCAAAAATCGGACTAGGACTATAGGTAATAAAATCCCCCGTCAGGAAGATGAGATCGGGTTTTTCCTGATTAGTAATGGCGATCGCTTCTTGCAGGACAGCTACAGGCAAATGCTGTGCATCGCAGTGCAGATCTGACCACTGCACCAACTTGATCCCTTGCAGAGCTGCCGGTAAGCTGGCAATTGCGATCGTTAATCTTTCTACCTGTAAGGATTCTAACCAAAAGGGTCGCATCGGTGAGCCATGGTCGGTGAGTAGTTACCAGTCTATCAATTATTTCCCGATGGGGATGCTTCCGCAAACATCCCCCTCTTAGCCATTAGCCTTGAAATTTATCGATAATTCTCTCCATAGCGGCCTCGACGTTGGCACGACTATTAAAAGCCGATAGCCGGAAATAACCCTCTCCGGCAGCCCCAAAGCCGGATCCAGGGGTTCCCACCACATTACAGGTGTGCAGTAGCTTATCGAAGAAATCCCAACTCGATAGACCCTGGGGCGTTTTTACCCAGACGTAGGGCGCATTTACGCCGCCATGGACTTCTAAACCAGCAGCGGTTAATTTTTCTCGGATAATTGTTGCATTTTGTAAATAAAACTTGACAAGTTCTTGTACTTGTGCTTTTCCTTCCGGGCAATAAACCGCCTCGGCCCCCCGTTGGACAATGTAGGAAACGCCGTTAAATTTGGTCGATTGCCGACGATTCCACAGTTTCCAGAGTTGCACATCCGTCCCGTCGGCAGCTTTGGCCATGAGACTTTGGGGAACCACGGTTAAAGCGCAACGAGTCCCGGTAAAACCGGCATTTTTGGAAAAAGAGCGAAATTCGATCGCACATTGCCGCGCCCCCTCGATTTCGTAGATGGAATGGGGTAAACTGGCATCGGTGATAAAGGCCTCGTAGGCCGCATCAAAAAAGATAATCGATCCGTTAGCCCTAGCATAATTGACCCAAGCTGTCAAGTGTTCTTTGGTAGCCGTGGCCCCGGTGGGATTATTGGGAAAACAGAGATAGATTAAATCGACTTTTTCGGCTGGAATCTGGGCAGTAAAGTTATTTTCGGCGGTAATTGGCAGATAAATCAGTCCCTCGTATTCACCGCGGTCGTTGGCCTCTCCCGTGTGTCCAGCCATAACATTAGTATCAACGTAAACGGGATATACTGGGTCAGTTACGGCGATCGAGTTATTATCCCCAAAAATATCGAGAATATTGCCCGTATCGCACTTAGAACCGTCGGAAATAAAGATTTCATCGGCACTTATATCACAACCGCGAGCCTGAAAATCATTGACGGCGATTTTCTCCCTTAACCAAGCATAACCCTGTTCGGGCCCGTAACCTTTAAAGCTAGAGCGATCGCCCATTTCCTCCACCGCTTTAATCATTGCCTCCCGACAAGCTCGGGGCAAAGGTTCGGTGACATCCCCAATCCCCAGACGGATAATATTAGCATCGGGATGGGCTGCCGCAAAAGCTTGGACTCGTCGGGCAATTTCCGGAAAAAGATAACCCGCTTTTAGTTTTAAGTAATTACTGTTAATGGTTGCCATAATTATCATTCTCGTTTCAGTCGCAACCTTTAATTCTATAATAGTCGGTCATCAGCCGTCAGTTTCGATCGCCCTCCTTCACGGACTAGGATTGGGTGTGGCCTGTTGTCTTTCAATATACAATCAGATAAAAACCTCTTAATAATTGACATTAGTATGGGTGAATCAAAACGTCGTCAATCGGCCTTGGGTGATAAATATGGACAGGAAGAAAATATCCTGCCTTGGCTACCGATTACCAAAAGTCAAGCAGCCCAAGCTTACAAGTTAACCACTAGGGGGGCCTGGATTGGTATAGGAGTTTTAGCCGGCGCTTGGGTAGTTATTCGCTTTGTCGGGCCGGCTTTCGGTTGGTGGAATGTGCAGTAAGCTGTCAATGGGGAATAGGGAGCGATTAACTGTTCCCTATTCCCAGATTCTCACTGATTTGCCAAGATCTGGTCATCGATCGCCCAGTCTATTTCTTGTTGATCGCGACCGGAAGCGAGATAATCATTCTGGAAGGAGTCTGCTAAACCACTGACGAGATCATATTCGGGCTGCCAGTTTAACTCCCGGGTGGCCTTATTAATATCAGCGTAAAAATGTTGAACCCGCAGGGGGAAAGGTTTCTTTTTGCCGAAGTCAAATTTTTTGGGGTTATAGTTAACAATCTCGATTTCCTCGGCATTTTTCCCCATGGCTGCCGCGCAAGCTTTCGCTAAACCGTTAAAAGTTACATAGCGATCGCCTGAAATATTATACACTTGACCAATGGCCTGAGAATTACCCAATACTGCGGCCATGGACTTAGCTAGATCGACAACGTGACCGAATTGGGTAAAATGTTCCCCTTGACCAGGTATAGGAATAGGACGATTACGAGCCAAACGGTCAAAAAACCAAGCTTCTAGGTCATTATAGTTGCCCGGTCCGTAGATATAAACCGGACGGATGGCAGTCCAGGGTAAACCCATCTCGTTTAAATAGTTTTCTGTCTCGTATTTTCCCTTGTGGCGACTCTTGGGATCTAGTTTATCTCCTTCTTTGTGGGGCATTTGGTCAGATTTTAAATAAACCCCCGCCGAGCTAACATAGACAAAATGCTGGATTCTTTCCCTAAAAATCTGGACGAGGGGCTGAGTATCACTTAATTCTCTGCCATTATTATCGAAAATTGCCTCAAAACTCTCATTTTTAAGCTTTTCTTTCAGTTGCGCTGGGTCAGTGCGATCGCCGTGGATCTGTCGTACTCCAGCAACCGGAGCGGGTTTATTGCCACGATTGAATAATACCACCTCATGACCCTGTTCTACTAATACTTTAGTCAAAGAAACGCCGATAAATCGGGTTCCACCCATAATTAAAATTTTCATAAGATGATGGCATAGATATCAAGGTTATATTATCCCTCGATCGGTGCAGTTTGTGGCTTGTTAGTTGTGAAGAGAGGGATGAACCACAAAGGCACAAAGGACACAGAGAGTAACTAGCGATCGATTAATCAAACTTATCACACGAAGGACAAGAGAGCCGTCTGAATTGGCGAGGTTTAGATAAAATGAGGGTAATTAGTCAACAGAGGAGGTAAAAATTATGACTTTAGCAAAGGTAAAAAATCTTTATGATCAAGATTTTGCTTTGTGGATAGAGAAGACGGTCAAACAATTAAAATCTGGGGATTTATCTCAAGTTGATTTAGAGAATTTGGTCGAGGAGGTGGAATCTTTGGGAAGACGAGACAAAAGAGAACTAAAAACCCGTTTAATTACATTATTTGAACAGGCTTTAAAACGGCGTTATCTTCCTTTGTCCGACTGTTATCGAGGTTGGGAAGTAACAATTAAACGTTGTCAATCTAAGTTAAAAGATATCCTTAAAGATTCCCCTAGTTTATGCAGTTTTTTAACAGATATGTGTGATGATTGTTATCAGAAAGCGGTGGAGAATATGCGAATTAAATATGATGCTATTTTCCCCGATGTTTGTCCTTTTTCTAAGGATATTGATGGTTTATTAAATCATAAGTTTTGGGAAAGTTAAACTTTGATACTAAATCCGTTGAGTAGAGGCAATAGGCAATAGGGGGAATAAATAATCAGTCTTTAATAACCAGATTTAGTGTGATTTTCAAGAAATTAATTTAAGTTTAACAAGGAGAAAAATTATGACTTTAGCAAAGGTAAAAAATCTTTATGTTCGAGATTTTGCTTTGTGGATAGAAGCAACCGTCAAACAATTAAAATCTGGGGATTTATCTCAGGTTGATTTAGAGAATTTGATCGAGGAGGTGGAATCTTTGGGGAAAAGTCAACGCAAAGCGGTTGATAACTTTTTAACTCGTTTATTAGAACATTTATTAAAACGTTGTTATGTGGTTCTTCCCGATTGTTATCGGGGGTGGGAAATTGAAATTAGAAATTTTCGCAACGATTTAAAGAAGGAATTTAAGTATTCTCCTAGTTTGAAAAGGTTTATGATAGAGATTTTAGAAGAATGTTATCGAGAAGCTTTAGAAGCGGTGAAAGAGGATTATCCAGACTCTAATTTTCCCGATGTTTGTCCTTTTTCTAAGGATATTGATGGCTTATTAAATCATAAGTTTTGGCAGGATGAAAAATAGGCCAGTTCCTAATCCTTGGGGGGAATTGCCATCACTTGATTCTCATTAATCACAATCAATTTACCGCCCAATTTTTCGATATTTTCCTTGGCTAACTTGCGGGTTTCTTCATCTTTGCTATTTATCCAGACTAACATCCAAGCGCCGACTCTAGGAGCGCGACTATCGGGATTAGTTTCTAAAAATTTCACCGTTCCCCTAGCGGATTTTTCGATAAATTCATTACCGGCAATTTTTGCCCAATCGGCGGCCATTTGATTAGATTTTTTCGCCGCAGGAATATCACCTAAAAATAATAGTTCATCCACTCCTTTATATAACCAAAGAAAATAGGCATCAGTAACATCAGGAGTGATTTTTGATAAACCTTTATTCATAATCTCAATCGTTCTTTCGGGTTTGCCAGCATTGACAGAAGAAGCGACGGACATCATCAAATAGGCACGGACAAATTTCGGGTCATTTTTAGCGACAATTTCCATAAAATCGGGACTTAAACCGTAACCGGTTTCCCGACGAGCATCCTCATCGCCATAATATTGTATAAACTGCAACATTGCCCAATTGGCTAACATATTATTAAAGCCAAAGGAAGGTATATTTTTAAATAACTGAACCTGAGAATTTTCTAGGCGAGATTCTTGAGCATAATTTCTCTCTAATAACTTTTCTTTGGTCAAAGTTTTCACCTTTTCCTGTTGCATTTCGACAATGACCATGATTAAACCACCGATAACAGCGATTAAACCAAGAGTTTTAAGTAAGGATAGATGGAGAGATTTGTTTGCGCCTATCATAGCTTTAAATAAAAGTCAATAATATCAACAAAAATAAAAGATTTTTTGGGGTTATTTTAATTAATTTCAACGCCATCAACACAGCTAAGAACACCGGCGGAATTACTGGTAGAAACATTATCTTCTAAAGGAGTTTCATCCTCACAAACAATCCCAGTATAGGCCCCAGCTGCCGTTTGTCCGGCCGCTCCGGCATAATTTTTAATATCGTTATCAAATGGAGCCAAAGCATTTGCTAGATAGGCGGCTCCAAAAGCATCAGGAGCGGGAGTTACCACTTCGCTGATATTATAGAATGTTAGGGAAATACTGGCAGCTTCCAGAGATAGTTCAGGTAAAGTAGCAAAAGTCCCTTTTTCATAACGATAACCCTGTTGGGCGCGATTGATCAATCCTAGTGCTGCGCGAGCTTCTGCTTGCCTACCTTTGGCGATTTGTCCTAAGAGATACGGTAAACTAATGGCAGCGAGAACCCCCAATAAAATCACCACTACTAACAATTCTATTAAAGTAAAACCCCTCGCTTTTTTTCCCTGTGATTTGATTGCTAAAAAAAGAAAGTATTTCATGGTTAGGCGCTGGCAATGTTGACTATATTTTGGGTGTTGGGGGATTTCAGTTATCAGTTATCAGTTATCAGTTATCAGTTATCAGATTGCAGTTTTAAGTAGACAGTGTTAGGTGAAAACTTCGGAACTTTCTTTTCAGGAGTTGCTGAAGGCATTGCATTTTGATTTCCTCCATTCATATCTCTATTATGCAACGGGTCTTTTCACTGATTACTGTTTACTGTTCACTGTTCACTGAAAAATCCCCACTCCCCGAAAAAAATCAAAAGCGCAAGGTTTCCCAGAGAACATTTCCCTGCCACCTTCCGCTAGAGTATGATTAAAGTTGAGTTTTGACATCCTCGCCGCCCTAAAAGTGCGGCGATTCCTAAACCTCACGATTTAAGTTTCTGCTTCAACCACCGTTGCATACCACGGTTAAAAAACCATGTACTGTCTTACACAAAGTCCACAGACTTTCGCGACCTTTCAG
>NZ_JADBRW010000139.1:0-3123 GCF_020247025.1 Microcystis sp. M109S1 | reverse complement strand
GTTAAGAATTTATAAATATTGCGGAATGTTAATTTAAATATTCTCAAGCTTGTGGAGTCAATAGATAATTTTTGCTTATCTTTGACAAAAAATAGAACTCCTGCAAAATCCAACATCTACCATTGGGTTAGGATTCAGTATGACTTGGCATCATCTCCCCACTCCCCAACCCCCCACTGATTACTGATCACTGAAAAATCTCTTGTCTCTCAATCAAATTCTGCTTTTAAATCGCGACGCATCAATTCATAAACGGCAACTTGGGGAGAAATTTCCCCGCGCAAAAGACGATCAACTTGACAGGTAATCGGTACATATAAATTTTTTTCTTGGGCAATTCTCATCAAAACTTCTGTGGTATTTATTCCCTCGGCAGTTCCCTCTAACTTTGCTAAAATCTCAGGCAAAGATAAACCTAAAGCTAATTGATAACCCACTTGATAATTGCGAGATAAAGGACTATTACAGGTAGCTAATAAATCCCCTAAACCCGATAAACCGAAGAAAGTTTCTTGACAACCTCCTAGACAAGTTCCCACCCGAACTATTTCCGGTAAAGCGCGAGTTAACAGGGCAGATTTGGCATTAGTACCTAACTGTAAACCATCGCAAACCCCAGAAGCGATCGCCATGACATTTTTGAGAGTGCCACCTAACTCAGTCCCCAAGGGATCGCTATTAAGATAAACCCGAAAAGATTCCCCAGATAATAATTTTTGTAACAATATCGCCGCTTTTTGCACATAACTTGCTACCACCGTCGCAGCGGGTAAACCTTGATTAATTTCTTTAGCTAAATTGGGACCGGAAAGAACCACAAGGGGATTAGCGGGAAAAGCTTGATTCCACAGATGAAAAGGGGTACGAGTGGTGATTGGCTCTAATCCTTTAGTAGCGGTGACGATAATTATGCGAGAATTTAATTGTAATTGCTGTAATTTTTCGATCGTTGGAACAACTCCTTTAATCGAAACTGCTGAAATAATTACCTCAGTATCTGCTATAATAGCCCCTAAATCTTCCCCACTATGACGCGACCAAACCCTAACAGCTAAGTGATTAAGTCTAGCCAAATTAGCGAGAGTTTGTCCCCAAATTCCCCCACCTATAACCGTAATTTTCTTGGCATTTTCTAACAACTTTTATTCTCCTCCTTATTAGCGATCCCTGATCAGTTACTGGTTAGAAAGGATTCGATTTCAAGGTTATGAGTCTTAATTGAAATTATTCACCGATTACCGATAACTGTTCACTGATAACTGAAAAAAATGACAAACTATCGCAATCCTGCCCCCACTGTTGATATTATCATCGAACTGATCGACTCGCCCCACCGTCCGATCCTGCTGATTGAGAGAAAAAATCCGCCCTTTGGCTGGGCAATTCCGGGGGGATTCGTGGACTACGGTGAATCAGTGGAAACGGCGGCCATTCGGGAAGCTTACGAGGAAATCAGTTTACAGGTGCAGTTAATCGAGCAATTTCACGTCTATTCCGATCCTAACCGCGATCCACGTCAACACACCATTAGTATTGTTTTTATCGCCACGGCAAAAGGCCAACCGATCGCTGCCGATGATGCCAAAAAAGTCGGGATTTTTCAACTCTGGGAATTCCCCCAACCTTTATGCTTTGATCACGATCGCATTCTCAATGATTATCGTCGTTATCGGGATTATCAAATTCGTCCCACACATTAGAAAAACGCCGCTATTAAAGCAATCCTTGCCAAAAACGTCCCCGAAAAGAAGTTAAAAAATTATACACTTCTGAGGGCGACAATCGGTTGCAATTTAGAGGCACGATAAGCGGGAAAAACGCCAAAAAAGAGACCAATACCCGTGGAAACACTCAAAGACAGGGCGACGGCGCTGGCGGAAACAGTGGCAGCCAGGGGAGAGAAACTGGAGACTAGAACGATCGCACCTGCACCGACGAGAATACCAAGCGCACCGCCGGCGATGGAAACGAGAGTTGATTCAATCAGAAATTGTAAGAGAATATCCTGTTCTCTGGCTCCGATCGCTTTTCTTAGTCCGATTTCCCCAGTTCTTTCCGAAACCGAAACGAGCATAATATTCATCACCCCGATACCACCGACAATCAGGGAAATACCGGCGATTAAAGCCAAAAGTAGGGTTAGACCCCGAGTAATCGTGCCGAAGATTTCGATCATCTGTTTAGCAGTTTCGACGCGAAAATCATCCTCAGCCACGATTTTATGGCGTAAACGCAGGAGATTCTGGATTTGGAACTTAGCAGCGCGGATTTCCTCCCCCGATCGGGCTGTGAGACTAATCCAACTCAACTCGACACCGTAGGGTCCGGTTTTGCCCACCAGTTGCGAGTTCATGGTGCTAAGGGGAATAATCAGCATTTCATCCTGATTATTGCCAAAAAAGGAGCCTTTCGCCTCTAAAATCCCGATCACCTCAAAACTGAGATTTTTGATCCTCAGCTGTTGACCGAGGGGATTTTGGGTGGGAAAAAGTTGCGCTGCCACTTCAGTGCCGATCACCGTTACCCGTTTGTTGCGGGCTAGATCGATATTATTGATAAAACGACCTTTTTCTAGGGTAAAATTGCGGACAGAAGCGTATTCTGGGGTGCTTCCCGTGACTAGAGCCGTCATGTTGCGATTACGATAGGAAATCAGGAAACGAGCGTTTATTTCCGGGGCGACTTCAGCGACAGTGGGAACCTGTTCGGCGATCGCCTGAGCATCGGCTAAAACCAAGGTTTTCGGTAAATTAACGGTGGTATTGCGTGCTTGTCGCGACCCTGGCACCACAAAAATGGTATTGGGTCCCAAGTTAGCAAACTGGTCATTGGCTAAGGTTTGCGCCCCTTGGCCAATACCGATCATGGCCACTACTGAAGCGTTACCGATGATAATCCCTAACATGGTCAGGCCGCTACGCACTTTATTGGCCGCTAGGGTGGAGACGGCCATTTTTAAACTTTCGATGATAAACATATCAGTTATCAGTTATCAGTTATCAGTTATCAGTTATCAGTTATCAGTTATCAGTTATCAGTTATCAGTGATCAGTTATCAGTTATCAGTTATCAGTTATCAGTTATCAGTTATCAGTTATCAGTTATCAGTTATCAGTTATCAGT
>NZ_JADBRW010000138.1:0-7952 GCF_020247025.1 Microcystis sp. M109S1 | reverse complement strand
TTTTATTTCTCAGAATATTGGTTACGATATCGTCTTTTAACTTCTTAGCAAGTTTAATTAATGGAAACCTTTGTACTCAGCTTTACAGGAAAGGTTTTTCGGAGCCTTTTAACTTCTTAGCAAGTTTAATTAATGGAAACCATCCTAATAAGACCATTGGAAGTGGTTGTTCTGCTTTTAACTTCTTAGCAAGTTTAATTAATGGAAACACAAAACCCACGGCTTGTGTTTGTGTGGGATTTCTTTTAACTTCTTAGCAAGTTTAATTAATGGAAACTTTTTCTAAGGTTACTTTGCGGGTGTTGAGTTAGTGGGGTTGACCGACAGCGATCTGAGGTTAGTCTGCGGTCGCTGTTTGGTGGTTCTCAACATTTTTCGCGGGTTAGACACAATGAATTACTGAATTTGCATAGGGTTTAATGAGTTTAATTGTTGAATAAATGTAGCGCGATCACGCTGGTTAACTCCAAAAATTGTTACTGTTTGATAAGGTTCCTGTTGTGGGGGAAAATTAGATTTAATTAACACATAAGAAGGTGTAGAAGCAGTTTCTCCTTGTCGGCTGATTCGTCCGCCAACATTAGCATTTCCATTTCCTTTTTGATTGACACCTTTAAAGCCACTACTATAAAGGAAATCCAATCCTTCTCCCCGTACTTTTGACCCCAATCCTTCGTTTTGCCAATTATTGACAGTTCTAGGATATTTTAAACTAGGACAAGAAATTAAATAAATTTGAGTCTGACTATTCAAAACGTCTTGAGCGCGATTGCCCGGATTTCCGGGAGGACAATTAGCAGGATTTCCTATGGCAGACTGTAGGGCAAGCAAAGAATCTCTTACCTCTCTAAGAAACTGCTGCCATAGTTCTTGATTACAAGGTAGTTTTTTAGTGTCAACTTCCCAATGGCATCCCCTTAATCCTATTGGATTATTCCAATGCAACGTTCGTCTCGATCCTCTCCCAATTCCTGCTAAATGAGAAGATAATTGCAATAGCTTTTCTGCTAAGTTGAGAGCATCCTGATTTTTAGCTTCTAGTAGAATATTACCTTCACAAAAATAAGGACGATTGCGATCACCTTCTTCCTCTTCCCAATCTACAGAAATACGAATTAGTCCTTCTTGAGCTTGCGGTTCAATAGTACCAAATAACCTACCTTCTAAATCTTTACATTGCTGCGGTGAATAAATACTTAATCCTACTGCACGAAACCAATAACGCAGCATCCCTCGCACTGCTACGGGACGAAATTCATTATTTCCCTGATATTGATTATCTTTAGTGGGAGGATTTGCGCCATATATCCCCTGCGTCCATAATTTAAAAGCATGGGAAGAGTGATGAGACAAACTAGAAGCAACAGATGTTCTACCATACCCCGCACTAACCCGCGAACCAATTCCTGCTGATAAAGCTAGTTGTAACCAATCTTTGACTGTGCTGACATCTTCTAATTTACCTCTGCTGGTGCGAGTCAACCCAATTAAAATCTCAGGTTCTTCCATTGACAACAGATAATGGGGGACAGGTTGATAGCATACTCGGTTATTTTCCCAACTCCATTGAGGATTAGCGATATCTACAGTCAAACAAGGTGCAGTGGGAAAAGCATCAAGAAATTGAACGCAACCGATACCATCTTCTAGTGTCCCCAGAAGTCGATTTACCTCAGCTTCTAGTTGATGTTGTCTTGCCCAAGCTTTTACTACACCTTTTAAACTACTAGAAGGGATATAAGGTACACCATAGACTGGATGAAATACAGGAAGAAGTAACTCCTGAAAACCGCGCATTCCCCCTACACGCACCCTCCAGATGAATTCAACAGTCAGAGTTTCATCAGCTAATCGTTTAGTTTTCTCAGTTAATTGTTGGTATAAAGACTGACAAGTTTTATCCGCCGCCACCGCTTCTATTAAAACTGGTTTAGCTGTGTCATTATTATTAAATAATCGATGATTGAGTGCTTGTAGAGGACTGGTTAATTTCCGACTGGTTAGATTATTTGTTCTTGCTGTCGATCTTGTCGTTGCAGTAATGGGGGCAGCGGCTAACTGTCCAACTTTGAAATTAATCTTTTGATTTTTCCAGTGTGGCGGAAATTTGGCTTGTAATTTCTGCCATTTAGCACTTGCTTTTTCTTTCGCTTCTTCGTCAGAAAAATAAATAGTTATTTCTGTACCTATTTCTAATTGACTATCTTTATACAAGTCATAAAGAGGATTTTTATCTTTTTGGAGTTTTTCCAAAAATTTCTGCCATTCTTGTTGTGCCGTCATGATTGTTCTGCCTCTCCTAAGACTGCTGGCGACCAAAAAGACCACTCTTTTGCTAATTTAATTGCCAAGTGATTGAGGGCGGTATATTTTCTTAAAGGCATATGAATTAATGTGCCTTGATCATTAACATCAAAATCTGCCCCGCTAAACTCTTTGAGCTTAGTAAGAAATTTTTGATAAACTTTCCCTTTATAGCGTGTATCTTCGGCAGTTCCACCGAGAAATTTTTGCATATCTCCACTAAGTCGATGCAGTCCCCAAGTAGATATATAAGTGCTTAATCCTTGAACTAATCCACTAGCTTTTTTGTGGTAAGTTACTGCTAACTCACTTTTTATTTCAACTAAAGCGTTATGTGCTTGTTTGCTAAATTGACGCGAATCTAATTTCATTTTTGACTTCCTGTAGTAGTTTCAGTAGTTTCAATTGTTATTAGATCGCACCAACCGCGACCTAATCCTTCTAGACCTCCAAATTGTAGTTTATTTTTAAGTAATTCGCTAGTTTTTGCTCGAATATTCTGAGTATTTTCAGTTTGTTTCATAGGTTTCATTCCCCAAGGAAAGAAAAGTACAGTTTCAGGGGGAATGGCTTCTTCCGAGCGAAAAGAACCACCTTTAACAGTTTTTTCGCCTTCATTAAGAGCAACGCGCACTTCTCGCTGCAATCCCGTTTCTACCAAAGCAATACAGTCTTCATCATCCACAATGACTAGCTTTTTCAGAAGCTGATTAATCATCCCATTAGCATTAGTAAGATTTTGAAGAGATTGTGAGAGGCTATTAGAATCATTAGTATTTAGTTGCCCTAGGGCATTTTGTTTCAGAATTGCAGTTTGCAAGTAAAGGGGTTCGGGTGTAAAGCTAACTAAAGCTGGTATTGCTTCTGTAATTTGCTCTCGACAGTTTTGAATTAATTGAGTTAAAGGGGAATTTTGTAACCAACGATTCCAACGTTCTAGCCAGAGAGGACAGGTAATCCAGATTAAGTGATGACTTAAGGAAGCAATGGGGAAAAACAGGAGAGTTGCCTCAGCAAACCAAACTTCTCCTTCTGTGGGTTGTTGTCCATCTTTGATTTTTTGACCGAAAAACTGAGAGACTTCTTTTGCTAATGCTTTTTCTTCTTCACTTTGAGGATTGCTCGGTTCTAAGGCAGAGCGAATTTTACCTCTCAAGGAGGAAGCTGGAAGATAGGGAAACTCGGTATGGACTTCGCGGGCGATTCCCATTAAATTACCCTCATCAGCACTTCCGCCCGTGTGTAAAGGGGTCAGCAGATATAGATATGTTAAATAAGTATTCATAATGGTGTATTACCCCATAATAATTTACCATAGTTGAGTTTTTGAAAACTGGTTAACCAATTCCCCGTCGATTCAGGTTTAGGTAAGAGTGCCTCAGTTTCAGATGGAATCTGGTTAAAGATATAGACAGTCCCAGGTGGAACGAAGGCTCGTTGTGGTAATAAAGCAAATTCCTCATCTCCTTTTGCTTCTGAGTTAGGGGATGATGATCCCGAAGGAATCTGCGAAACGGTGCGCTCCTGATTCTCTTTACCAATAACTAACTTGCGCCTAATTTGAGAAACACCACCCCACAATAAAGGACGATCGCTGACACATCCTGCTAAGATGGGTTGCCAATCACGGGGATAAACGCCATAAACGGCTTCCTCCTTAACCGCTAGTCCGGGGGTGAGTAAATAAGCAAAATCACCTGTTGTATTGGTCTTAGGATTAAGCAGTGTTTGATCAGCATCGGACAAAGTAAATGGGATGACAATCGCCCGATGTCCTTCTCCTCCCAACCGGACTACTGTTTCCCGTAACTTTATACTAATTCCCGCTACTAATCGCCAACCTGGTTTAAGACGAATCGCTACTTCAGTAAAATAGCCATCTTCATCTTTTACTTGTCGCTTATCCGCTTGCATTTGAATATGAGGCATAATCTGCACATTCCAAGGATCATCCTGAAATTGTGTAGGATCTTTAAGTTCTTTTCCTTGTAGATATTCGCTTAAAGCTTCTGCTGTAATCCAAGGATAGGGACGACAGAAAAATTCTCTTCTGTTCTCTTCTTCAACTAGCTCTCTAAAAGGAGCTACCATTGGAGCTAATCCCGCCTCGTCGAACAACAAATGTTCCCAAGCTTCATCTGTTCGATCAACAGGTTGAAGGCGTAAGGTTCGATGCCATTCGGGGGCTTGCTTTTCTAAATTATCTTCTTCTCTTTCCTCCTCTTTTGTTTCCTCATCTTTTGGCTGACTCTTTTTGCTCCAACTCACTGCAACTAAATCTTTAGGAGTGGGGAAACATAATCTATCTTGGGGACTTAAGAGAAATGGCCCCATAAAATCTAAATCTTTGACATTTTTGGATAAAGTCGAGCGCAATGCTTGAAAAACTGTACTGGGAAACGGGGGAAATAGTCCTTTTGCCCAAGCACTCTCCCCTGGACTAAAAGGTTTAGCTTCCCGAAATAGCAATACATCTAAAGGAGCGATCGCATACCAGTACATTTGCTGTTCACCCATAGTTTATTACTCAGTTTCTCCCCATTTCATTTGTTGCATCCTTTTGTCATTCCAGAAAGCACTAAACCGCAAAAGATTAGCTAAATCCTTTTCGGTCGTGCCTAAAGGGACTTCTTTTTCAGTTTTATTTTTATTTACTTGATTATAGGTTTGATAAGCCCAGTTTTCCCACTGATCCAACCAATTTAGCAAGTTTTCTTGAATATGAGACTCTAGTGTTTGATCTCGACGGTTGATGATCACTTGTGCAGCTTTTCTAAATAGGCGATCGCTTTCAGTAACACAAGCATGACGGGGTAATTCTTCGGCTAATCGATAGAACAACGCACTTAAATCTTGCTGATCATACTGCATAAAATTCCACCATAAGTCTAATAACTCCCCTTTCATCAAGGCTTCTAAAGTATTACCCGAACCATAAATCACCCGAAAACAGAGTCCATCTTTTCCATATAACTTTTTAGCACGGTCTTTTTCAGCCGTCCACAGGCTTTCTAATACGGTAGGAAGAGGTACACTTTTATGAGCGATAACAATGCCTAGACTCATGGTTGCCCCATCTCCCATCGTAAAATAGGGACGTTTTTGTAATCCTTGCAGAGATTGTTTAGGAGTCCAGTACCCTCCCTCTGTGCTGAATTCTCTTTCTGGATCTGGGTCAGCACACCAAGCAGCACGAAGCGATCGCAAATAGCCCAATAAATCTGCTAGAGGTAACACTGCCATCACATCATCACCGCCACTATAGACGACTTTACCACAATAACGTTCTTCCGTAAGGTAGGGTACTAAGCGATTAGAAAAGTCTAATAAGGCGCGATTTAACCCGACATGGGTTGCGGGTCCCATGCGTTTTTGGGTTGCTAGTAAATCTGGGTAATCTTGATGATTTTTCACATTTTCTGCGATCTCATCTGTGATTAAATACTCTTTGTATTTCTTTAATTTTGACCCAGAGACATATTTCCCCATCCCATCCCCATCACCGAGGACAATTACCCACCAATCGGCTGGACTTCCTTCGCCAAATTTTGCTTTTTTATGCGCTTCTTCAACTAAACTTCTTAATGTTGCTGTTTCTTGAGCGCTACAATTCATGTCATCAGCTAACCATTTACTGGAAAACATGACTCCATTAAAATTCTTTCCATTCCTATTTTCTGGATTAATTTGCCGATCAACTTTTGGTATCTGATAAGGACGACCATGAGTACGGGAGGCAAAAGTGTCTGCTTTGTTAGGTAATTGTTGGTTAATAAGCGTGTTAAGACAATTCCAATAGCTGCGTGTTTTTTGTCCTCCTTTTTTAAAATCTTCGTAAGCAAATCTTGCAGCGGCAATAGAACTTAAATTAGGAAAACGAATTAAATTATCATAGTTAGTATCATCTTCTTGCCCTAGATTAATTCCCAAAGATTCAGCAACTCCCCCATATCGCCAAGCCATGCGTTTTGTTAATTCGATCGCATTCAATTTTTCTGAGCCATTAAATAACCCTGGATAAACTTCAGCCATTAATCGCCAAAATAAACGCATTGATCGAGCCGAAAGTCCACCTCCATTTTTAAACTGCCCGTGATAATGTAATTGGGGATGAACTGCGCTAAATTGACCCGATAAAGTGGAACGTTCCCCAGGTGCTGTAGGAATTGCCCAAGTGCGAGTATTTTTTACGGCTTGAATAGACTGTCCCAAACGAGCTTGTAATGCCCCCCACCAAGTACCAGTATTTATCTGTTCGTAAAGGTTTTCTTCGGCTGTTGTAGGTAGAGATTCAGCTAAATGAGGAGGGGCGATCACATTTTGCGCTTGTTTCCATTGCTGATAATTTTCCTCTGTGGGATTAATAGTTAATGGCTGCTCTGGATTGCCTAAAGGCATTGCAGTCCAGTAAGTTTCCCAAGTTTTTTCTATTTGTGCTTCCCAGAGTTTATTCCACTCCCAACAACTACCATGATGTCCTATCTGCCATTTTTTTAAATCTCGTTTACATATTTCTTGTTCGCTTAGAAACTCCTTTAATAATATTTCATCTATTTTCTGCTGATTTTTAGTATCTTTAAGAAACTCTAGGGTTCGTTGTTTGATATCTTCCCTAACTTTTTTGGCAATCTCTGACCATTCTTCTATTAAACATTTTTTTAATTTCTCTCCCAATTCTCTAGCTGCTTCTTTACCCGGAACTAAAGCCATAATCACATTAGGAAATCCAGCCGTACTTAAACTTGTAGAGATGCCATTATCAAATCTACCAACTGGAGATATTCCGTCTTGAAAAGAAGCAAAATTAGCCGCAAAATCTGGATATTTTTTAACAATTAAAGCATCGATAATTTCTTGACTCCAAAGAGAAGGAGTAATCACAGCATCAGACCCATAAGTTTCGGCAATATACCAACAGAGTTTAACACTGAGATAGTGCAGTAGATAGGAACCTGCCCAAAAATCGACAAATTTTCGGGATGCTTTGATAAATTCTTGTACTGGGGAGAAGGTAAAGAGAAAAAGATAGGGATGTTGGGATTTACCTCCTTCTTGCCAATGTTCGGGATACATCGCCCCAACTAGAGCGGAAACTGTACTTTTGTAGCTATGTAGGGGACAATCAGGAAGGATGCTGTGAGCAGGATAGAGGAAAAAATCATTCTGGTTTTGTCGGATGAGTTCGGGATAAAATCGCCAAAACCACCAAAATAGTTTTTCTATATCTGTTTCTGAGGTAATTTCTGCCGGAATTTCTGGTCTTGAGTCTTGTGAAGTAATATTTCGAGTTTGTCCACTGATGGGATGTTTCACGCTATTAATATTAGTGCCTTGAGCCTCTCCTAGATTAACGCGATCAGAGGAACTAGCTATTTGCAGGGGTAACTTTTCTATCTGTCCTTGTAACTCTTCTGGGTGAATAGACTGTAATTGTTGCAAAATAGATTGGTCTTCTAGCAAGGCACAAAGTTTACGAGAATAGAAATTTTTTGAATTAATAGGGGACTCTGATTCTGGCATAATCATAAATTGCTAAGGCCTCTCTTTAAACTTTATCACGAAAACAAAGATAGTTAAGCAAAATAATTGATTAACTATACTGACAGGGGGACAAGCGAGCTAGAAAACTTGCCAACAAAGGCTTCTGG
>NZ_JADBRW010000137.1:0-10602 GCF_020247025.1 Microcystis sp. M109S1 | reverse complement strand
TCCAGTCTTCTATCCATCCCATCGACTTTCTCAGTTAGTTTTGCTTGTCCTACCTCTAGCTTAGTTAACCGTTCGTCGATTTTATCAAATTTCTGGTTAAAATCCTTCTGTAGGCTGTCAAATTTCTGGTTAAAATCCTTCTGTAGGCTGTCAAATTTCTGGTTAAAATCCCTCTGTAGGCTGTCAAATTTCTGGTTAACATCCTGTTGCAAGGTATCGATTTTTTGGTTAACTTCCTTCTGTAGGCTGTCAAATTTCTGGTTAACATCCTGTTGCAAGGTATCGATTTTTTGGTTAACTTCCTTGATGCTGTCTTTGATTTCCTTGAGGACGGATTCAAGAGTATAAGTAACGGTTTCGTTGGACATTTTGGTAACATCCCTGGGAGTAATGATAGTACAATAATTTTATTTTAATCCTAAATCTGGTTATTAAAGACTGATTATCTATTGCCTCTCCTGATATGTAGGGAGGCACAATTATTTATAGGATGGGTTAGCGGTAGCGTAACCCTTGCAGGTGTTGGGTTTCATGCTTCAACCCAACCTACGTTCTGATTATCTATTGCTTCTCCTGATATGTAGCCTATACTCAACGGATATAGTATAACTATCTCTGCCATTACTTTTGAAAAATGCTATAAATTTCCTCGGCAATATTTCTGCTACCTCCGGACTCTCCCACTCTAATTTTGCCATTTTCTAAACATCTGTGTAAATAACGAGAATCTGCCAAAATATCGATAATTTTAACCGCGGCATTTTTAAATAAATTTACCTGGGTGGGTTTCTGTCCAATAGTTATCACCGATTCCCCTAATAAGCGCATTTGTGCCTCAGCAAAGGGGTAGGTAAATTGGGGACCAAATCCGGGTATTTGGATGACGGGTTTTCCTAATCCTACTGCTTGTTCTACTGCTGTCCCCGCCATGGCTAAACAAGCGTCACAATGGTGTAAAATATCGGCAAAAGCATCACGATAACAGCATAATAAAGCCCCATTTTTCTCTAATTTTCCCGCTCCTAAATAATGCCATCCTTCTTGTTTAGCTAAATTTTCTAAGTCGGTTTCTGTGATACTAGGAACGATAGCAGCCCGAAACTGCATCGGTTTAATTTTAACTATTTCCTCACAGACTTGTAACTGTAAAGCTAAATTACTCAAAGCTTCCGGTAAACGACTCCCCGCTAATAAAGCAATCATGGGAATTTGACTATCTAATTCTAAATCTTTACCCGTTGGTGTTAAGACATCCATAATCGGATAACCAGCAAAAATCGCTTTTTTAATCCCCCGATTTTGTAGGTCTGTTGCTGTATATTTATCCCTAGTGAAAACCCTTAAACAATTCTTAGATCTTAAACATAACTCTGTGAGTAAAGGTAATTTAATTGTGCCTTCGTAATAACTGGAAGTAGAAACAATAAAAGCCACAAAAGGACGACCGGTTAAAGAAGCGATCGCAATCGGGACAATATCCCCCACTGCTATCAATAAATCACAATCCTTGCTAACTTTAAAAGCTGCCTGAATTTGTTTAATAGTTAGACCGATTAATCCCGCACCAATATCCTTAATCCAATTAAAAAGATTGGTATAAATAATTCCCCCCGATGGCATAGTAGCAGTGGGGCCAATAATTGGTACGGGCAATTTTTGATAAGCTTTTCCCTCTCCCACAAAAGGCAAAGCAGCTATAGATAATTGAGGCTGAATTTTTTGTAATTCCCCCAGAATTAAACTAGCATTTAAGTCCTCACCATGACCATTACTAAGAAATAAAACCTGTTTAAGCATCGATTTGTTATCCTCTATATTCCCTTGCGGCCAAAGAAACGGCCACTGTCACCGATTTTGCTTCTATTTGCTTGCTTACTAGCAAAGTCTTGCCCATTTTTAAAGCGGCAGCTTCAGCGACGCTAGGGGTTCCCATTTCCTTATTGACAATGGCCGAGGGATTGGGGACATTAATATCTCTCAACTCCTTGGCAGTAAAGGTTTTTAGAGGCAATCCTTTCTCTTGACAGTACGCAATTAAACCCCGTTCATCAGCTTTGATGTCAAGGGTGGCAATACCAGCAATAGCGGCTAAAGAGAGGTGATAACGCTTAAAAACATCCCTAATTGCCCTATCTATGACTGCTTTCTCTGTCCCACGGATGCAACCTATTCCTAGCCATAATACTCGTCCATACCATTGGTGATGATCAATCCCAATTAAATCGATTGCGGGTGGGTGGAAAGCAGGGGAAGTGCTAGTCAACATTGGTGTTGCCTCTAATTGTTGCGGGATTAGGATTGCCAACGGGGAGAATCACCTTAAGGCTGTTTGCTATTTACAACAAGACTAAGTAGGTGGGTGGAATTAAATATAAGATGAACGTAGGTTGGGTTGAAGTATGAAACCCAACGCCCGCATGGGTTACGCTACCGCTAACCCATCCTACAAATAATTGTGCCTCCCTACTTACAATATTTTTACTGGTTGAAATTGTTCGCGTTCGTCTAGTTGCCAAGCTTGTAAATCGATCGCTCGTCCTGAAACTACGGAGACAATTAAATAAGTATATCCTGACCAGGCTAATTGGCGATCAATTTCCGAAGGAATGGCGGCATGATCGGGATGGGAATGATAGATACCAATAATTTCTAGCTGGTTTTCCCGCGCCGATTTTTGAGCTTGTAAAAGCACTTCTGGAGCAATACTAAAGCGGTTTTTCCTATTACCTGACCAGTTATTTTCTGTGGTTTGTATGGTGATCACTTGGGCTGCTGTTTCGGTAATTTTTCCCAAGAGTAACCCACAACATTCTTCGGGATAGGTGGATTCTGCGTGGGTGAAAATGCGCTGGTAAATTTGTTCTGTAATCAGGAGCATAGTGGAAAATTTTCAAAACCTATTGATGTTAGTTTGCTTTGGCTATAGGGAACTTGAAAACTGACTGCATCTCAATTTTCGAGAAATATCTATAGGATATTTTGGACGCACGGGATGCGCCCCTACCATTGGCGCAATAATATTATTGTAGAGGTCAATTGCCTTCGCTCTCTTTTAATAACTTCTGCATCGCTGACTCAGGAATAACTTATTCTTGGCCAGTTCCGGCCAGTGTTAAATTGATTAATAGACTCTTTAACTTATTGTCCCCTAACCTTTGCCACTGAATTGATAAATGTCGATCGATTTTCGCAATCTTAATACACTTTGGGGTTCTATTTTAGTCGAAACATTGGCCCGTTTGGGATTGACGATAGGGGTGGTTTCTCCCGGATCGCGATCGACTCCTTTAACGGTAGCCTTGGCAAGACATCCCCAGATTGAAACTATTCCCATCTTAGACGAGCGCTCGGCTGCCTTTTTTGCCTTGGGATTAGCCAAACAATTATATCAACCGGTGGTTTTAGTCTGCACTTCTGGCACTGCCACGGCTAATTTTTATCCCGCAGTCATTGAAGCAAAAGAAAGTCATGTCCCTTTATTAATTCTAACCGCCGATCGCCCCCCAGAATTGCGTCATGCTCACGCCGGTCAGACTATCGATCAAGTCAAACTCTACGGTAATTATCCAAATTGGCAAGCGGAAATTAGCTGTCCTAGTGCCAATATCGAGCGTTTACGCTATCTCCGTCAAACTATCATCCACGCGTGGTTGCGCTGTCTCGATCCTGTCCCCGGAGTGGTGCATCTGAACTTACCATTTCGGGATCCCCTCGCACCAACTCCCGATCTAGAAATTAACAATTTAGAGGCTAATTTTGACCAAGAGGCTTTTTTTAGCCATATATCTCGGCAAAATATGCCAATTAACCACTCACTTCTCCAAATTCCTTCTTTACCCCCCAAAGGAATTATCATTGCGGGATTAGCTTCCCCGCAAAACCCCGAAAGTTACTGTCAGGCGATCGCTAATTTAGCCCGATCGCAACAATATCCCGTCTTAGCGGAAGCTTTATCTCCTCTGCGAAACTATGCAGGGTTAAATCCCCATCTCATCACCACCTATGATTTATTATTGCGGAATCCTGCCATTAAAACCCAATTAACCCCCGATGTTGTCCTGCAAATTGGCGAATTACCCACCAGCAAAGAATTACGGACCTGGTTAGAAGAAATCGACTGTCCGCGCTGGATTATCGATCCCCATCCCGATAATTACGATCCTCTACAGGGAAAAACCGGACATCTCAGGGGAAATGTCGAGCAATTAGGGGAACTATTCCCAGATAAAACCGATAATAACCAAGAATATCGGCAATTATGGCAAAAATTCGACCAGCAAGCTAGATTAACCATCGATCGCCTTTTGGCAGCAGAAACTAAATTGATTGAAGGGAAAATCCCCTGGCTGCTTTCCCAATACCTCCCCCCCCAGACTCCGATCTTTATCTCTAATAGTATGCCTGTTCGCTATGCCGAGTTTTTTAACCCGCCTAGCGATCGCCAAATTCGTCCCTATTTTAATCGCGGGGCCAATGGCATCGACGGCAACCTCTCCACTGCGATAGGAATAGCTTATAAAAATGTTCCCAGCCTACTATTAACGGGAGATTTAGCCCTATTACACGATACAAATGGTTTTTTAATCAAAAATTATTTTGTTGGCTCCTTGACCATAATTTTAATCAATAACAAGGGGGGAGGCATTTTCCAACTGTTGCCGATCGCCAAATTTGACCCTCCCTTTGAAGAATTTTTTGCCACTCCCCAAAATATCGACTTTTGCCAACTCTGTCACACCTACGGTATCGATTACCATTTAATCAGCGATTGGACTGATTTTCAGCAAAAAATCGCAGTTTTGCCGGAATCAGGCATAAGATTACTAGAAATATCCTGCGATCGAGCTTTTAATACCCAATGGTTCCTCAGTAATTATGTGTAGGGTGTGGGGTGTGGGGTGTGGGGAAGCTGCCTATTGCCTATTAATTCCCTTTTTGGAGAAAGTGAATACAATAGGTGGAAAGCGCGTTAAAAAAGTCCGATGAATCGACAAAGACGGCAAAAATCAAGACAATTTTCTCTCCCTAGATATTCTATCTTTCCCCCGGAACAATGGCGATCGGGAGTGACTTCTTTGGTGATTAGTTTGGTCTTGTCCCTACTGATTTTAAAACTGAATAGCTCTAGTCTCTCCACTGCAACCATAAATATTTTTAATCCCTCCACTGTGGGGGAGAATTTAGCCGGTAAGAGTCTAGATGAGTCAGAAAAGCAGAAAATCGCCGAATTTTTGCAAATTACCCCGCCAGAAACCGAATTAACCCTCGATCGCACTCCTTTGTTTATTCTCCACGATACAGCTTGGAGTATGACTGCGGGTAACATCGAAGAACAGAAAAAATATGCTCGCGGTCCGATGAAATTGGGTCCCAATGTTTACATCCCCCGCAAAGCGAATTCCAGGGATAGAGATATTTTAGACTCGATCGCCCGGCCTTTTTTTGAACGTCACCGTCCCACTGCCACTTTTTATGAACAAGCGGCCGAAATGCTGCCCGCAGACACCAGAGATCAATTAGTGCGTCAACTGTGGCAACTTACCCCAGAAACTATCCGCGTCAAGGGTTTTGCACTTGCTTTAGAGGGTGTTCCTTTGAGTACGCGATCGGCGACTGAGTTAGAAAAAAGGGCGAGAATTTGGTTAAATACGCCTTCAGAAGCCGTCTTTAGACGTTTAGTCAAAAAATATCCCACAAATTACTTTGATGGGGCAAAAAGCACCGCATTATGGGCAACAGCAGCGATTTGTGATCAGGTATCTCACCCTAATTGCGATCGCTTGCGACCAGTTTTTGCCGAAAGAAATCGTCGGGTTATCTCCAGTGTTAACATTGAACTGGTACAAGCGCCGGGATCCCACTGTTTGACCAAAGGACGCTTGCAACCCCTCCCCGGTTACAGTGATTTTCAATACCAACAAACGGCGAAATATTATCTCCTAGCAGCCTTACAAACGGGACAATTACCGCAAATTGTCAGCCATTTTGCCGTGGATAGTTTTCTGATTAATCAAGGAAAATATCCCCATTGTGACCCCCGGGGTTTTGATCTACAACGTCTCTACAATCTCATCAGTCAAGCTTTGGATTATGACCCCGGCACTATTTATGGTATCGTTCCTCGTTACGGCACAAATATTCTAGCCGGTGATAATATTTGGTGGCATAATCGAGTTTTTGACCAAGCAAATTTACCCACAACTTTAAATTAGACCTGATCATTTAGAAATGTCCACTTCTCCCAAAGCTTCTAGATAGGTAATCGCTGCTTCTAAAGGAGAATCGTAGCCATAGGAAAACTCCTCAAACCAGCGTCCTTCCTCCGATTTGGCATCCAATTTATCTAACCATTGCTTGGCCTTTCTAGTTAAAGCTTCTCGCTTGCGCTGCTGTTTTAATGCCACCGCTTTTTCTTTTTCCGCTGCCTCTTGTTGTTGCCTTTCTTGGTTTTCTAAGGCTAAAGCTTTTAAAATCCCATCGGTAGCAGAATCGCCGGTATAATTAACCTTAAATTCGGACGGGGAACGCTCTTTTTGGCTCTTCTCGACTTTGTGTGATAATTTTTGCTTATGGAATCGTGAAATGCTTATCGGGCAAGACTTTTAGGGCTATTTTGCGGAAGAAAGTATCAGTATAGACCTCGTTTCCACACAGAAACCAGAAGAGCCCTTTTTCTTGACGAGAAGAAGGGGACGGTATCGGTTTTTCCTGATCCCGTTTCTGGTATTCTGCCTTCATTTGTGCCAGTAAATCTTCTATTTCTCCCATAATGATCAAGTTAAAAGTAAAAAGTTAAAAAGTGGGTTTCCTTATTTTTCCAAACGCACTACATACCATTGTAAATAACCCTCCTCACCCAGGTCTAACTCGCAGTAATTATCGCGCAGATAGAGAGCTTTTTCCTCAAGACTAGAGAATTTCGCCAATTGTCGGGGACAAATCTCCGGTTTTGCGGTGATTACATCTTTTAACTTATCCCGTAACTGGTCGGGAGTCTGGAATTGTTCAGGTTGATCGGCCTCAAGGACAAGAAAATAGTCCCCTTGATACATAATAGAATCGGGCATCGCTGTTTGATAGTCTCAGTAGGAAAATTTTTTGGCTATCTTTATCACTTTAACGCCTCAAAGCTCGATCGACACCACCACTATGACAGACCATCTCACCAATCCCTTTCTCAGTCTCCCTTACGAAAGCGCCATGCAGGACTTGGGAGACCACTACTATGATCAAGTCGCAGCCGCAGATTTTCCCCGTCATATCCTTCGTTTTCGCAATGATGCTTTATTACCTTTGGTGGAAATTCAGCCAGAATTAACCTTAGATGAGCATTTTATCGAGGCTTTTGGTAAATTTCAATCCCTGACACCTTTTTTGTCCCTGCGTTACCACGGTTATCAATTTGGCGAGTATAATCCTTTTTTAGGGGATGGTCGCGGTTTTCTCTACGGTCAAGTTAGGGGTATTGATGGCAAATTATACGATTTTGGTACGAAAGGATCGGGACGGACTCCCTATTCCCGTCATGCGGACGGTAGGTTAACTCTCAAGGGTGGAGTTAGAGAAGTCTTAGCTGGGGAAGCTTTACGGGGTTTGGGGGTGAATACCTCTCGCTGTCTGAGTTTGGTGGAAACGGGGGAAAATCTCTGGCGCGGTGATGAACCTTCCCCAACGCGATCTTCGGTGATGATTCGAGTTAGTAATTCTCATATTCGTTTCGGGACTTTTGAGCGTTTATTTCATATTAAACGTAGTGATTTGATTACAAGACTCCTCGATCATGTGATTATTTATTATTATCCTGAAATCGATCCCCAAGATAGCGATCGCTATTTACAATTTTACGCCGCTTTGATTGAAAGAACCGCTAAATTAGCGGCCCAATGGATGGCCGCAGGTTTTTGTCATGGAGTTCTCAATACCGATAATATGTCAATTACTGGGGAAAGTTTCGATTATGGTCCCTACGCTTTTATTCCTTCCTATAACCCCCAATTTACGGCGGCCTATTTCGACTACGGTGGCCGTTATAGTTATGGCAATCAGCCTTTTATCTGTCGTTTAAATCTAGAGTTACTGCAATCTCCCCTGGCCATGGTCGTCTCCTTGTTAGAGTTAGATATGGCTTTGGCTAACTATGACCAGCATTACAATTTTTATTATCAAACAATGATGCTCAAAAAGTTAGGTTTTGAGGATATTTTTACTCCCGAATCCGCTTTACTGGTCAGCAAAACTGTGGAAGTTCTCCAAGAAACTGGCATCGGTTATCACGACTTTTTCTATCAATTAAGTGAACAATTTAATTACGGTTGGCGAGAAAATAGTTCTCTAATTCTTGAAAATCTGGATTTACCAAAAGCTGATTGGCAACGTTGGCGAGAATTATATAGTTTGGTCTTAAATCAATTACCCCTAGATTCCTTGTCTCAAATTGGCGACACTTTAAAGCATTATAATCCTAAAACCGCTTTACTTAGACCTCTCATCGAATCGGTTTGGGAAGCCATTACCTATGAAGATGATTGGCAACCTTTCCAAGAATTAGTGATAAAATTACAAAATAAACAGTAATTAAGTAATAAGTAGTGGTGCAAAATTAATTTCTTGGTTAGGAGAGGCAAGAGGTAGTTAGCTCTGATTTGCCTCTAGGTTTGCTTCAATACGATCTAATTGGGAACCTGGCCACCACATCCACTTACTCATCCTTAAATAAGTTGTTAGTGTCCCCATCCTAACAAATCCTGCGGATAACTTGATCACCTTTAATCAGGCGATCGCTTTTCTGAAAAAATAGGGAGAGGCGATCTCCCTCTGATCGGTATAGATTGATATAATTATCCTATGTTTATCTGGTCGTCAAAATGTTGCTGAAAATCGTACAAATCGGTGATTCCCAAGCAATTACAATTCCTCAAGCAATCATGGAACAGTGTGAATTCACAGATGAAGTTGAGGCGATAGTTGATGGTAAAATGATTATTCTGAGTGCTAAAAAGAAGGTGAGGGAAGGTTGGTCTGAGTTATTTGATGATGCTCCTCTTGAAGCCGATTTACAGGATTGGTTGGGGGTAGAAAACGAGTTTGAGCGAGAAAATCAATGGTAGAAAGATTTGCCATCCTGTTGGTGGCACTCGATCCAACTAGGGGGTCTGAACTGCAAAAAACTCGGCCTTGTGTTGTTGTTTCTCCTAGTGAGATTAATGTTCGATTAAGAACAATCGTTATTGCACCAATCACCAGTAATGTCAAAAATTACCCAACTAGAATCACAATTGACCAAGAAAATGTGCGAGGTAGTATCGCTTTAGACCAAATTAGGGCGATTGACAAAATCCGAATTGTTGCCAAAATTGGCAGTCTTGACGAACGATTAGCAATGATAGTGGCTGATCGCCTGGTTGAATTTTTTCACTACTGATTGTTACTGAATTTATTCGGTTTTAGGATCGCTTTTTTCTAATTTGAGATAGGGCGATCGCTGTTTACCTTCTAACCATTAAGAGTGTCAAAATAATAGTAAAATTTTGTGACAAAGTGCAGTCATATCTAAGAATCTTTGCTAGAACCCCAGAAGGCTTCTGTGATAAGTCTCCTTAAAGGAGATTGTTTGCAGTAAACTAATCTGGCTAACAGGCTGTTATAACATCTAGTTAGGCTCCTCAACCACCAACCTTGAAAGAGATTGAAAATGAGCGAAAAACGAATTCTACCCGCATTATTGCTTTGTTTTTTCTTCGGTATGTTTGGTGCCCACAGATTCTACGTAGGAAAAATTGGGACTGGCATATTGCAGTTAGTCACATTGGGAGGACTTGGTATCTGGGTGCTAATTGATTTCATCATGATTATTGTCGGAGCATTTACTGATAAAGAAGGAAACAAAATCACCCAGTGGACGTAAAACAAGCCGTAGGGTGCGTTCCCTAAGGTGGCTCCTGCTGCTCCACCAGTAGATTCTGGGGAACGCACCATGCACATTGATTGAAGCTGTGAGTCTAAGTGCGATGCCGCTCTTGTAGGGTGCGGAAACGCGCGTGTAACGCACCTTTTTCAAGTTAGCTATAATGTTGGTTAGACAATGCTCTTATGAGCATATTGTTCAACCAGTAATTCGATTATTTTTTCCTAAGGAATTTGCTTTCGATCTGCTTGAGATTTAAAGAAGCTCACACTTTCTTCTGTTAATTCTAATGTTACTTGATTAGTTTTGGTTTTACCCTTAGGAACTAACTGGTCTGGGGGCGGTAAAAAATCTTTAACGACTTGTCCCAGTTCCATTGGTTCATCAGTATAAGTTATTTTGCTGTTCATATAGTTTACGTCCTTTTCGCCAATAACCAGCTCCAAAAATTCTAACTTTTCCTTCCCGGTAAGTGAAGCGTACTGTGATAATTCCTTCATTAACTTGCCCCATACAGTAAAATCGATTTTCTTCTTGACTGTGAGCCAGATCTTGTACGATAACTCTGTTGGGGTCAAAAAATGCGTATTGGGCTAATTCAAAGGAAACATCGTGTTTCTGTTGGTTTAAACGATTTTTATCTTCATCCCATTCAAAGCTTTCATCCATAAGCGGAGTTGATAAGCCTAATCACTATA
>NZ_JADBRW010000136.1:0-5949 GCF_020247025.1 Microcystis sp. M109S1 | reverse complement strand
TTAATTGAGGGAATGAATACCAAAATAAAGCTTATTAAAAGAATAAGTTATGGATTTACCAATTTTGAACATCTTCGACTTAAGCTGTTTGCTTGCTTTAATTCATAACAAAAATTAACACACGAAAACCAGAAGAGCCGATACCGTTTGTCAAAATCTGCAATTAACCAATCCCAGTAACATTAATTCCCCCGAATACTGTAGTCAGTTAAACCAATACTGTCAAAAAATTATCGAACAGGAAGGAGGAGAAGGCAAATCCGAGCGAGCTAAACAAGCTCAGGGTTTAAAATTATTAATTGAAGGATTTACTCAAAATCGTGAGCGGATCCATACGCTGCATAATGCCACCTATTCCATGGAACAATTTCACTTTTCTAATTTAGCAGAAGCGGCAAGTTTTGCCCGTCGTGGTAGCAATAGCGCCGTCTTAAAACGTCTAGAATATTACTGTCATCATCCTCTCCTTAAAGATGGTAACGTTTTGGTAGATTTGCCCGGTATTGATGCCCCAGTCAAAAAAGATGCCGCCTTAGCCTATCGTAAAATAGAGGATCCTGATACTTCGGCAGTGGTTTGTGTTTTAAAGGCTGCTTCTGCGGGAGAATTAGCCACAGAAGAAACGGAATTACTCGAAAAAATTCGCTCTAATGCTGGTATTCGTGATCGAGTTTTTTATGTTTTTAACCGCATCGATGAAACCTGGTACGCAGCCCAACTAAAACAGCGTTTAGAAAACCTGATTCAAACGCAATTTCGTGATACTTCCCGCCTCTACAAAACCAGCGGACTTTTAGGGTTTTATGGGTATCAGGTGAAAAATCAAACCAATATTAATCAGCGTTATGGTTTAGATTCTATCTTTGCCGAAAGTGTTAAAAATTTAGGAGGAGAAGAAGAAACACCGCAATTTGTCAGCGAGTTTAATAACTATTGTGCCAACTCCGGTAAATTACTGGCAACTCCCTTTAAAGTTTCCATCCACGGTTATGAAACTCCTAATAAAAATTACTTCCGAGTTTTAAGCGAGTGGGGAACCCCTTTACTAGAGCAGTTAATTGCTGATAGTGGTATCGAAGAATTTCGCACGGCAATTACTCGTTATCTCACGGAGGAAAAGCGTCCGCAATTGTTTGCTAATTTAGCCGATGATTTACAATCTCTCTGCATCACTCTCAAAAATCATTATCAAGGGATTTATAGTGATTTAGAAAGTCAACCACGAGAAATTGAGGCGATGAAAGCTCTGGAGTTAAATCACCTCAATCAAGAGTTAAAGGAAGTGGGAGAGAAATTAACTAAACATATCGATGTTTATGTCAATACTGTCGTGGTTAATAGCGATGAAAACTTTGAGGAAGACTTTAAGAAACTGAAAGCGAGAATGGTATCAAGATTGGATGAGTTATTAAATACTTTTTCTGTTAAAAATGCTTACTCGCAAGCAACTTTAACCCATCCTCGGAATGCTACAGCACCTTTATTAGCAGTATTAGTGGAAGCTTTTTATTATCTATCTAACCAGCTAGAAGATGTGTTAATTGAGGAGTCAAACAGTTTAATTAGTCGCTTTTGTCAGCGTCTTTTAGATGCGGTAAGACAAGGTGATTATTATCGACAAATTTACCGATTATTAGGCAATGATGGCCACCTAGAAAGTCAGCTAAAACAGCTAGAATTGCAGTTAATTAATGCCTTGATTTCCGAAGCAAAGACCGAGTGCGATCGCTATGTACGAGAAAATCATAATTTTTACAACGAAGGCACTTTTTCGATCTTTCAATTTCGGCAAACTGTGCAACAAACTGCCCAAGGTTATGACTGTGAAAGTATTCTTGCTGCCGAACCTGCTATCCGTCAATTACTTAAGTTAGATTTTGAGCCAAAAGTATCAGCAACAATTCATAAAAACTTCCGCCAAACTGTTAATAATACTCTGAAAAATCAATTGATACCAATGGCAAAAAAACAAGCGGATACTATTCTACAACAGTTCAATCAAGCTCGTTCTTATCTAGAACAAACTTTAGAACAGGAAGCGGCGGAAAAAATTGCTAATAATGCCCGCAAACAGGAAGAAATTCACCAAAAAATTGAGGATTATAACCAAGCGATCAACTCTCTCAATACTTGTTTAACTGCTATGGGTTTACAGAAAAATCATTTACCTGTAATTGGTGAACAAGAATTAGAGATTGTCCCTGAAGTTGTTAATCACTCCAGCAATTAATATGGGGGAGCGGGAAGTGGGAAGCAAGAGGAAACAATCCATCTATTAAGTAGTCGTGCAAAATAAATTTCCCAGTGAAGAAAGGCACTCATGCAAAAGGCAAGAGGCAAGGGGGGGTTAGATATGTGTAATTAATTTGGCTTAGGTACTTAAAAACCGATTTGGTGTCAAAGCAAAAAATTAATTAAAATTAAAACTCATCGGGGGATAAGCGATCGAAGTCTTGTTATTCTTAAACTGGTAGGTTTTGGGATTTTTCTAGGCCCGCAGCTTAACCCGATCAACCGATAACCGATAGAGGGGTGCAGAATGGGAGAATGGTTAGATTTTACCGATGAAGTGGTCACTGTTAATGGCAAAGGTGAGGAAATTAAACGGGAAAAAGTCACTAATCGAGGTTATAAATATTTTTTAAGCAAAAAAACCTTTTTAGAAATGATTTCTATCCCTAGCGGTCAATACCTCATCGGTGCGCCTAAAAGCGAGTTAGGCTGGAAATTGAGTCAAAGTCCCCAATCTCTGGTTAATGTTAAAGCTTTTTGTCTGAGTCGCTACCCAATTACCCAACGACAATGGCGCGAGGTGGCAAAATTAGAACCGGTAAATATTGAACTTAATCCCTATCCGGCCCATTTTGAAGGTTACGATCGCCCCGTAGAACAAATTAACTGGTGGGAAGCGGAGGAATTTTGCGATCGCCTATCCCGTCTCACCGGACTCAATTATCGTTTACCCGCAGAAAAAGAATGGGAATACGCTTGTCGGGGAGGAACATCAACCCCTTTTCACTTTGGCCCGACAATTTCCACTGATTTAGCCAACTATTCCGGGGTGGACTGGGATTATGGCGGGAAAGTGTGCAGTTATGGTCGTTATGGGGAAGGTTCCCTAGGCTGCGATCGCAGAGAAACCACACCGGTAGGAATGTTTGCCGTCGCTAACCCTTTCGGACTCTACGACCTGCACGGAAATGTCAGGGAATGGTGTGCAGATTACTGGCGCGATAACTACGAAGCAGCCACAATAGAAGATAGGGACAGACGAGTTTTACGCGGCGGTTCCTGGAATGATGGACCGAACAAATGTCGCTCGGCCTACCGGGTCAAATTTCTGGCTACTGCTGGACTCTATGATATTGGTTTTCGTGTCGTTAGCGATAATTCTCCTTCAATCTGAAAACCGATCACTGATTACCGGTGACAGGGAGGTGAAAAAATTGAAAATAGAACTACCCCAGCAAATAATCAGCGAATTTTGTCAGAAATGGCAGATATCTGAAATGTATTTATTCGGATCGGTTTTGCGGGAAGATTTTCGTCCAGACAGCGATATTGATGTACTGGTCAGTTTCCAAGATAGTGTTTCTTGGGGACTTCTGGAGTTTTCGAGGATGAAACGGGAATTAGAGAATTTATTGGGACGGAAAGTTGATTTGCTAACGAAAAAATCGATCGAGCAGAGTCATAATTGGATTCGTCAACGAGAGATTTTAGAGACAGCGCAAGTGATTTATGTGGCGGGATAAGGCTTTTTTACTAGATATTGTCCGAGCCGGTCAATTAGCTCAACAATTTGCCGAGCAACTGGATCGGGAACTACTAGAATCGGATTTACGCACCCAATCCGCGATTCTCTATCAAATTACTATTATGGGAGAAGCTACCAAGCGCCTATCCCCTGGATTTCGTAAACAACATCCAGAAATTCCTTGGGACGACATCGCCGGTATGCGAGATATTATCGCCCATCAATATGATCGGATCGATCTTGATATCGTCTGGCAGGTTATTCGACGGAATATTCCTGAACTATTGAACTTGTTAATACCTTTATTGCCCACACAAGATACTTGATTAGTGATATCTTTGATGAGGTTCGGTAAAATGAAAGAGAAATACTCACTTTAAATCAGACTTATGGTCAAATTTTGAAAATGTACCGCTCCTCGATCGAGAGTTAGAAGTTAGAATTGATTTTAGAGACAATAAAAGTGATTTAACCAAATGATTACTAACTTTGACCATAACTATCTTTCCCCGGAAGATTATTTAGCAACGGAGAGAATAGCCAAGGATAAACACGAATATATTCGCGGTCAAACCTACGCCATGGCTGGTGCAAGTAAAGCCCACGGTATGATTATTATCAACTTAGCCACACTTTTAAAAAACCGGCTGCGGGGTAGTGGTTGTCTTGTCTATGCCACAGATATGAAAGTTCGTCTAGAAATAGCTAATAGTTATTTTTATCCCGATCTTGTGGTCACTTGCGACTCGCGAGATAATCGGTCTTTCTCGGAAGATTTTATCCGTTATCCGCGCTTGATTGTAGAAGTATTATCCCCCACTACTGCTGCCTTTGCTCGCAACGCGCTCGCGAAGCGAGATCGGGGCGATAAATTTGCCGACTATCGTTCCCTTGAAACTTTAGAAGAATACGTTCTTATCAGTCAAGAACGTATCAGTGTAGATTGTTTTCGTCTCAATGATGAAGGATTTTGGGTTCTTTATCCCTACAGCAAAGGAGCAGATATTTATCTAGCTAGTATCGATTTTCACTGTGCGATCGAATCTTTATACGAAGATATAACAGAAATCTGTTAAAAAATCAGATCAGTTTTTTTCTGTTTACTATTTACTTTTTACTTGATTAATGCTTGTCATCCTCTCCGCTATTATTCCAGTGGGTTTTATCATCCTCATCGGTGTGATAGCAGGAAAAATTCTCACTGTTGAAGTGCATTCCCTTTCCCAAATCACGGTTTATATTCTTGCTCCCGCTTTGGTGATTGATGGACTCTATCGCACCACTTTATCCGGCAGCAATATCGGTTTAATTCTCCTAGGTTTTGCTCTTATTTCACTGGTAATGGCGATTGTCGTCGAAATTATCGCCTCTTGTCTTAGTCTCGATGTTGATACCCGCAAAAGCCTCATGGCTGCCGCTGTGATGCCCAATAACGGTAATATGGGTTTACCTGTGGCTAGTTTTGCCCTGGGTGCGGCTGGACTGGAAAGAGCGATAATCTATATGATTGGCTCTAGTATTCTTTTATTTGGTATTAGTCCCGCTTATTTGCGAGGAAAAAGCTTTCTTTCCGGATTTCGCTTAGTTTTTCAATTGCCCTTAGTCTGGTCAATTTTTATCGGCATTAGCTTTCAAACTTTCTCTTTTCATCTTCCCCTGCAATTAGATAAAAGTATTAGCTATCTAGGACAAGCGGCAATTCCTTTGGCTTTAATTATCTTAGGTATCCAATTATCTCAGCAAAAATTAGCGATCGGTAAATTAGAATTATTAGCGGCCTGTTTGCGTCTTTTAGTCGCTCCTCTTTTGGCATTTGCGATCGGCAATAGTTTAGGATTAACCGGTATGGATCTAAAAATTCTTATCCTACAAAGTGCCATGCCCACCGCCGTTAATACCGTCATTTTAGTCACAGAATTCGGTGGTTCGGCCGCTTTGATGGCCCGCACAGTTGTTGTCACTACCCTTGCTAGTTTTCTGACTATTCCTTTCTTTCTTTGGTTATTAAAAGTCTATTTATAGCAGTTATCTTAATGGTGAGGTACGAAGTTTTCGTTTTGGGGAGCCAGTCGTCAGTTATCAGTTATCAGTTATCAGTTATCAGTTATCAGTTATCAGTTATCAGTTATCAGTTATCAGTTATCAGTTATCAGTTATCAGTTATCAGTTATCAGTTATCAGTTATCAGTTAT
>NZ_JADBRW010000135.1:0-12640 GCF_020247025.1 Microcystis sp. M109S1 | reverse complement strand
TTGTAAAGGTACACAGCTTACTTCATTGAGAAAGTCTAATTCTTCTTGCTTTTTCCAATCGGTTAGCATTGAAGAAGTTTGAGCATATCCTACTCTTTCTTGTCTTTCGTACCATGCTTGTGTTCTGAGATGGAGAGCTTTATTGTAAACCAATCTTACACAGCCCAAAGTGCGCCGCAATAGCGACTCTTGTTCGGGTGTGGGGTAAAATCGGTAAGAATAGGCTTTTTCCATGGGGAGCATTTTAGCATATATTTCGTAAATGTGTTAGTATTTAACAGTAAAGCCGTCGTAGAACGACGGGGTTTCAGACCCAAAATTTTCGATGAGAGCAGCTCTATTTTCTCGCAAATTCTGTTCTTATTGGCTTGTCAAGCTATTTGTCCTCTACTAAGAAGAAAAATCAATGGTTATTATCGAGATTACCAATGTGGAAGAAATATTAAGCGCAAAAATTGGCTCTTTTGCCGCTAAAATTGTCCAAGCCCTAGCAGATGATGAGGCGAAAGTGGAAGAGGTTCTCATCAAGGAATTACTGGCTAATTTTCAGGAAAGGGGCATTAAAGCTAATCTGTTTAGCGTCACCGGGTTAGATATGCTGGGCAATGGCAAGCTAGAAGTTAACGTTAATGTTCGTTCTGCTAATATGATGTCCTAAGAGAAGATAAAATCGCCAATGGTTGGGTTAAATATACTTAAACCCAACCTTGTCTTGGTGGTTACACAGGGTGAGAAATTACCGTCAAAGGCAATTGCAGCGAAGATCGGGGTTATAATAAACCAACAAAATGTAACGGTCCTTGACCAGTAATTAATTCGATAATAATTGCCAGAAAACCGATCATCGCTAATCGACCATTCCACACCTCGGCTGCCGTTGTCATCCCCCATTCCCAACGTTCCTGGGGATACATTTTCATATTCGCTTTCGGACGGGTAATTTGCTCGAAAGTGGTGGGTTTCTCGTCTAGGGATTTTACCACTAACTGGGAGAGAGATTCGATAAACATTGGGTGAGTGTTAAGAGCCGGTACTCGCTGAAAATGTTCAATTCCCGCTTCTTCCGCCACTTCTCGGTACTCTATATCGATTTCTTGCAGAGTTTCGATATGTTCCGAGACAAAGCTAATCGGCACGACCAATAAATTCTTAATTCCCTGCTCTCCCAACCCTTTTAAAGCATCTTCAGTGTAGGGTTTTAGCCATTCCACCGGACCGACGCGACTTTGATAGGCTAAAGTGTACTGATTGGGTCGGTTGAGCGTACGCATGATCGCCCTAGTGCATTCTTCAATTTGCCTTTGATAGGGATCTCCCGCTTCCTCCACATAACTTTGGGGGACACCATGGGCGCTAAAAAAGATATGTACTTGGTCAGGATTAGGACACTGCTCTAATTCTCGCGCGATCAGATCGGCCATAGCACTCAGATAAGTGGGATGATCGTACCAAGAGGGGATGAGAGTATATTCCGTCAAACGCAGATAGGGGTCTTGCTGCCACATTTCCTCCAGCACACGAAAACTGGAACCACTGGTACTGATGGAAAATTGGGGATAAAGGGGCAGAATAACTAATTTTTTGATATGATCCCGTTTAATCCGCTCGATCGCTTCTTCGGTGAAGGGATTCCAGTAACGCATCCCGATATAAACGCTCACCTCGCGGCCCATTTCCTTGAGACGTTGTTGCAGTGCCGTGGCCTGTGCTTCCGTAATCTTGAGTAAAGGGGAGCCACCGCCAATCTGACGGTAATTTTCCTGGGATTTACTCGCTCTTAGCGTCGATATTAACCAAGCTAACGGTTTTTGTAATCCTTTGATCGGCAAACGGATGATCTCTGGGTCAGAAAAAAGGTTAAATAGAAAAGGACGCACATCCTCTAACCGCTCCGGCCCACCCAAATTTAATAATAGAACCCCAACGCGACCCATAGTGTTAACAGATAATTTTTAAATTTTCAGATTCTTTACCAAGTTTAACAATATATCGGTGGAACCGTTAAAACAAATTACAGACAATATAGAACTTAATCAAATCTTGGAGGTTGATCTTGGCGACAATTTTACGTCCCCTCAGTTATCAATATCAATGGCTTTACGATGGTATCTCCCGTCTGGCTGCCCTAGCAGTGGGTGGGGAGTCCCGTTTTCGGCAATTAGCCCTAGAAGGTTTAAAAATCGCTAAAAATGACCCTATCCTCGATCTTTGTTGTGGTGCGGGTCAAACCACCCGTTATTTAGTCCCCCTATCCGATCGCTGTACCGGTTTAGATGTCTCTCCTGTGGCCCTGGAGCGAGCTAGTTTAGCGGTGCCGCAAGCGCATTATGTGGAGGGATTAGCCGAAAAAATGCCCTTTAATGCCGGAGAATTCGCCCTTGTTCATACTAGCGCCGCTCTCCACGAAATGGAACCAGAGCAGTTACAGGAAATTCTCAAAGAAGTGTATCGAGTTCTCAGACCGGGGGGAATTTTTGCCCTCGTGGATTTTCATCGACCCACTAACCCGCTTTTTTGGCCTTCTTTGGCCCTATTTTTGCAATTATTTGAAACCCATACCGCTTGGCAGTTTATCGATACCGATCTCATCCGATCTTTACAGGCGATCGGTTTTCGTGATTGTCAACAAAAATTATACGCTGGTGGCAGTTTACAGGTGATTCAAGCGGCCAAGTGAAAGGATTGGTCGGGCCAGATTTTCAGAGGCAGTCAGTCATTTATACTAAATAAGTCCATGGTTTTTTGAGCAAGCTGAGTTCGATCGACTCAGTGCGAGTTATTTTTGAGAAGTTAATGACTAGAGCAAAAATTCTACAACCTGATTTAATTTTAGGGGATACGATTCTCGGTCTCAGTCTGGAGATTTTGAGTCAGCATCAAATTAAAGGATTGATTCTCGATGTGGACGATACCCTTGTTCCCCTCCAGGAAACGACGGTTTCTGACGATTTACAGCGTTGGGTCGATTCCTTGCGTCTTTATCTACCGATTTGGTTGGTAAGTAATAATCTTAGCGAAAATCGGATCGGTGCGATCGCTGATAACTTACAACTTCCCTACCTTCTCGGTGCGGTGAAACCCTCTCGACGCAAACTCCGGCAAGCGATGGCAGCCATGAGTCTCCCCCCCCAACAAATTGCTATGGTTGGCGATCGCTTGTTTACCGATGTTTTAGCGGGAAATCGTCTGGGAATGTTTACCATTCTGGTGAAACCAATGGTAAATCCCTTGACGGGGGAGCAAGCTTATCCAATCCACGATTTTGAGGTATGGTTATCACAAATTCTCGGCGTTTCCCTCCATCCGCAGCATTACTTAATAAAACCTGACCAATCGTCACAGAAGTAAATATTAAAAAATAATTAAGTATAGAGGAAAGGAGGGAAAAGTAGGAAATACTATAGATAATTTCAAAGGAGGTCAGCCGAGATAAAGACCTTAAATATATGAAAGTCAGTAGATGGACAGTGCCAGTTTTTGCGGATATACGCCAAAGACTGGCACTAATGTTTTAACGAAAACTTCCTGCTAAGTAAATGGGTGGAATTAAACATAAGATGAACGTAGGTTGGGTTGAAGCATGAAACCCAACGTCTGCATGGGTTACTACCCGTCCTACAAATAATTGTGCCTCCCTACTTATAATTTAGCCAAATTGTGAGATACTACGAAAGGATTTCTTAGTTAATTCTCCCTGGCTTCACTCTATATATGAATCGAGATTCTTCCCTGCTATCATCCTCCTCGGTTGCGGAATTCAAGCGCAATTCCTTTGATTTGGAGTCACACCTACAAAACTTTTTACAATTAGACCAAGAAATTTTACAAGCAAAATTAGCGATAGCAAAAGATTCCTTAGCGGCCTTAGCTCATCAAGACTTTTCTTGGACAAATCCAGATTATTTCTATCAGGAAAAAGTCAAAGAAAACTATTTATTTGAATTATCTGCTTGGCATTTATCCAGTCAAGAATATATCGGGGAAACCCTGAGATTAATTGATGATCACGGTAGCGGAAAAGTCTTAGATTTTGGTGGCGGAATCGGTACTCATGCCCTGGATGCCGCGATGAATTCTGGGGTTGAACAGGTGATCTATTGCGATATTAATCCCCTACATCATGAATTTGTTCGCTTTCGTGCCAAGCAATTAAATCTCGATACTAATAAGCTCTCATTCTATACGGAAATTCCCGAACAGCTAAAATTTGACACGATTATCTGTTTGGATGTCATCGAGCATTTGCCCTCACCCACGGTCCAACTTAAAAAGTTTTATGACTGGTTAAACCCGGGAGGAAAGCTAATTATTAACTGGTATTTTTTCAAAGGTTTTAATCAAGAATATCCCTTTCATCTCGACGATCCCAAAATTATTGAGAGCTTTTTTCAAACCCTACAAAAAGATTTCCTAGAGATTTTTCATCCCTATCACATTACCGTACGCTGTTATCGAAAAAATCAATCATTGCCGCAAGAAGAGCAAACCAGAGGATGATAGAAAAGTTAGAATTACCCTTGCAACTATGACCCTAGATATTATCCCCGAAGGCGAAGAACGCAAAGTGGAAGCTGTCAGTAGTGCCGCCATTGATGGTGCGCCGATCGCCTATATTGTCGTCTTAGCGGCCATTGTCACTACCCTTTCTTTTATTCCCTTCTCCATTGTCCTCGCTTCCGGCGGTAGTATGCCCCTCAGTCAAGCGGTTTTTCCCCTCTTGGGTTGGTTACTCGGCCCGATCGCTGGGGCGATCGCTAGTGGCATTGGAGCCTTAATTGGGGCTTTCCTTGCCCCCTACACGGCAGGAATTCCCGCTATTTCGGTCTTTGGGGCAATTATAGCCAGTTTTGTGGCGGGAACGATGGTTTTAGGCAAAAAACGCCGTTATTGGTGGTTAGGATTAACGTTAATTTTTCTGATTCCCCTGTTTATCTACGCTAACCGGGCGATCGGACTGAACGGCATTTCGCCACGAATCTTTATTGCCGGGGCTTTCGTCGATTGGTCAGCTTTGGTATTATTTATCCTACCAACCCGGACTCTTTTTACCCATTGGATCAAAGGTAATAATTTGGCCCTAGTAGCGGCGGGAATTTTTGGGGGTACCTGGACCGCCAGCGGCCTCTCCCATTTAGGGGCCGTCGCCATTACCTACTCGATTTTTAACTGGCCCGAAGAAGTCTGGATCGCTTTAATTGGGATCGTTCCCCTAGAAAATCTGATTCGTTCCTTTGTCGGTATGGTGATCGGTTGTGGTGTGATTGCCGGTTTACGGGCGATCGGTCTGGTTAAATCAAGAGAGGCGATCTACTAAGCAGGGTCTGCTGAAAAAGTTTTTCGGTGGGGGTTGGGGGTCGGGGGTTGGGGGTTGGGGGTTGGGGGTTGGGGTGTGGGGTGTGGGGTGTAGGGTTTTAACCATTTTGAGGGGGTCAATTACCTAATTTTCAGGGAAAAAGTCACTGAATTTTCCCCCTGATCACTCCCATGCCTGGTACTTTTTGATTGACAAAAAGTCTAAAAGTCTTACCCAACAAGGTTTTTAGATTTATTCAGCAGCTCCTAAGTAGGAAGTTTTCCTTTTGGGGAGTGGGGGGTCGAGTGTCGGGACGGACGCAAAGGCAAGAATTGCCCCGTTGCGTCCAACCCTCCACCGAAAAAAAAGAACTAGCGTTTTAGCCAACTCATCATCGCCCGCAGATCTTGGCCGACTTCTTCGATCGAATGTTCTGCCTCTTGACGACGCATAGCGGTGAACCCCGGTTTACCTGCTTGATTTTCGAGGACAAACTCTCTGGCGAATTGTCCCGATTGAATTTCCCCGAGGATTTTCCGCATTTCGGCCTTAGTCGCTTCCGTCACCACCCGCGGACCGCGAGTGTAGTCACCGTACTCGGCTGTATTGGAAATACTATCGCGCATTTTGGCTAAACCGCCCTCGACGATCAGATCGACGATCAGTTTCACTTCGTGTAAACACTCAAAATAGGCTAATTCGGGCTGATAACCAGCTTCCACGAGGGTTTCAAAGCCAGCTTTAATTAAAGCACTTAAACCGCCGCATAATACTGCCTGTTCGCCAAAAAGGTCGGTTTCTGTCTCCTCGCGGAAAGTGGTTTCCAAAACCCCGGCCCGAGTGCCACCGATACCTTTAGCGTAGGCCATCGCCCGATCGCGTGCTTGGCCGGTAGCATCTTGATAGACGGCGAATAAACAGGGGACTCCTTGACCTTGTTCGTAGGTGCGACGGACGAGATGGCCCGGTCCTTTGGGTGCGACCATAACCACATCGACATTATCCGGGGGAACCACTTGACCGAAATGAATATTAAAGCCGTGGGCAAAAGATAACACCTTGCCTTCGCTTAAATTCGGGGCAATTTCGTTGAGATAAATCGTTTTCTGCACTTCATCCGGTAAGAGGATCATGATCCAGTCGGCAATTTTAGCGGCTTGGGCCACATCATAAACCGGAATACTGGCTTCTTTGGCTTTGATTGCCGATTTACTGCCGGGATATAGACCAACAATCACATTAACGCCACTATCCTTGAGATTTAATGCGTGGGCATGACCTTGGGAACCATAACCAATAATAGCGATCGTTTTTCCCGCTAATAAATCTAAATTGGCATCCTCATCATAGTACATTCGTGCCATCGAAATCGCTCCTTAACTTCTTTTGTCACTGTGCAAACTCCTAATTATACGGGAAAATCACGCCCGTCAGAAGCATTTGATCGCCGGTTTCCTGGAGTCAAGAAAAAATAGTGCCTAGAAAAATTGAAATTTTCTCTAGATAATTGGGTATTATAACTAGGCTTGGCTGGCTTGATCTAGTGGAGCAGAAAAAAAAGGGGGGGGTAATGGCCAATTTTTAGCTTGGACTTGGTTCTTTCACCAAAATTGATTACAATATCACCATCAATAAGCACTTCCTCTCCTCTCACCCAGTTAAGATTAACCTCGATCTGAACACAGATAATCGGGTTAGTACTTAGTGCCGAAATAGCTTCTCTTCTTCTCGATTTTTACCTTTTCTGGGTAATTTACCGAGTCAGGATCGTTTATAGACTGATTTACTGCCTTGATCGGGACTAGATGAAATCAGGTCAAAAAATTGTTTGCTTTGTTAATCACCAATCCCCTTAGAGCTGCCCGAGAAAATCTATGGTAAGTTTTTTTAAAAAGCTATTGACAAAAAAACCTCAAGGTGTTGGGTTAGAGATCACCCCGGAGCGTATTAACATAGCTCAGATCGCCAAACAGGGACAAAATTATAAATTAGTTAAATGTTGTTCGTCGGATATCCCGGAAGGCATCTTTGAGGAGGGAAAAATCGTCGATTCCCCCGCTTTAGCGGAATTAATCCAAGAAGTCCTCAAGGAAAATAAAATTAACAGCAAACGAGTCGCTACTGGTGTGCCGATGCGCGAGTCAATTATCCGGATTATCCCCATTCCCTCGGAATTGGACGATCAGGAATTGCGAAATCTGGTCTTAAATCATGAGGCTAGTTTATACCTTCCCTATCCTCGCGAGGAAGTGGATCTCGACTACCAAAAACTAGGCTACTTTCTGGATGAAGACGGGATCGAAAAAGTACAAGTATTATTAGTTGCTACTCGTCGGGAGATTACCGATGCCTATATGGAAACCTTCCAACAGGCAGGATTACAGGTAGATGTGCTAGAAATTAATAGTTTTGCCCTAATTCGGACGATTCGCGAGCATTTGCGACAGTTTAGTTCCAATGAAGCCGCCGTTATTGTTGATATAGAATTTGATAACACGGAAATTGCCATCGTGGTTGACGGCGTTCCCCAATTTTCCCGCACTGTCCCCATCGGCACTTTCCAGCTACAAAATGCCCTCTCCAGGGCGATGAATTTGCCCACCTCCCGCAGTCCTGAGATTCTTTTGGGGATGAAAATTCCGATTATTGCCTTTGATAGTCTTAGCACCAATACCGGCACTTCCGGGGCCCCTACTAACGCCGGGATGACGGCAGTGATACGCGTTTTAGGGGAATTAACCGATGAGTTACGGCGATCGATTAATTTCTATCTTAACCAAAGTGATGAACTGGAAATCGTCCAGTTACTTTTAGCCGGTCCCGGGGGCGGTTTAGCGCAACTAGACGAATACTTTACTCAACGTCTCAGCGTCCCCACCATGGCAATCGATCCGATCGCATCACTGAACTTAGATACAACTCAAGAGATTCCTAATACCGAAAGACCTGGATTAGGAACAGTTCTCGGTTTAGGATTACGGGAGGTATAGACAAAAATTATGTATAGTCTTGACGTTAATTTTCTTAAGGATCGCCATCTTAACCAAACGGGCAAAGGAACCTCCTCGTCCAAGATTTCCACCGCTATTAACCTGCGTAAACAAACACCCCTGTTGATCGGTGTGGGAGTGGGGGCCGGATTATTGACACTGACGGGATTACTCGGTTTACTCGTCGGTTGGCAAACCAGCGAAACTCAGGCCAAAATTCAGCAACTGGACGCGGAATTAGGTCAACTGCAAGCCCAAAGCAAAAAGCTAGAAGACCTGAGAGCGCAATTAACGGCAGTAGAAGGAGAAAATCAATCTCTGGTAACTGTATTCAATCAGATTAGGCCTTGGTCAGCCATTCTTCAAGAAATTCGCCAACAAACTCCCCCTAGCGTCCAGCTAACCAGTGTGCAGCAGGTGGAGGTTCCCGCTGCCCCAGATCAAGGGCAACCGAATCCAGCTACTCAGTTAAAAATCAGTGGTTTTGCCAGTAGTTACGAAGCAGTAAATGATTATCTCTTAACCCTGCAAGCTTCTCCTTTTTTACAGGGCAAGAAAACCGCGATCGAAAGTGCTGTCCTGGCCGATTTACCCGTACAGGTGGACAATGAGTACAAAAGTATTAATGTTACTTTCCCCCAAGCGGTTCAATTTGTGATCACCGCCCAATTAAGTGATACTCCCGCTACTCAACAACTGCTCAATCTTACCCGGAATGGAGCACTCGGAGTTGTCACTAGGATTAATACTCTCAAACGCCAAGGAGCCATTCAACCATGACCTTTACCGAAGAATTTGAAGATCGGGAATTAGAGGAATTTGAAGAGTATCCTATCGCTTTCGGGATAACTTTTACTCCCCGCAATAGTGGCATCGCTGCTGGTGTGGTGGGTTTACTAGGTTCTTTCTATCTGCTTTTTAACTGGGTGATGCCCGCTTATAATACCTTGCAACAGTTGCAAAACGATGCAGCTGGCAAACAACAACAGTTAGATCAACAAAAAAGCGGTCTGAGAGCCTCCGAATTCCAAACAATCGAGAGTCAGTTGCAAGAAAAAAAAGCTATTAAACAGCAAATACTCGCGCTTTTTGCCAAAGAAGAGGACTTAAGCACGATTCTCTTAGATATTAGTAATATCTTTAAGTCTCGCAATGTTAAGCTGATTAGCTTCCAACCCCAAGGACTAGAACCAGTGGTGGTTTCCGATGGTTCCCTCGGTAGCGCGGTTAATAATAAGCTCAAACGTCAAACTCTGAACGTCAAGATCGAAGGGAACTATGCTAACACTCAAGAGGTTATTCGGGATTTAGAAAGATTACAGCCGCTCATTTTGCTAAATAGTCTCAATACCCAGATAGAAAAGGAAGGATCGGCAGTTAAAGTGGTTAGTACCGGCAACAATAAAGCCACTATCGTTCGCCAAGGCGATAAACCCGTTACTACCACCTTTCTTCTCGATGTGATTATTCCTCTCAATGCCGAAGAATTAGCGAAATTAGCACCGCCACCCCCCGCCGCTGGTCAACCCCCCGCTAGTCCGCCCCGATAATAGTCTTCAATCCAGTGTGAGTATTGCGTTTTTTGTCCGTTGAATCCCGTAATTGTTGAGGAGTGAAGTTAAAGTGAATCCGTCCCGCTATGCCCTGTTTATCCCCCAAATTGCCTCGTTTTTATTGATGGCTCCCCTGAGCGCTTTGGCCGAAACCCCCATTTCCTTCCATGGTTCAGAGTTAAAATCCCCTACATTAAAAGTTGAATTTTGGCAAGAGTTTAGTAAAGAAAATTTACAAAAGTCGCCAAATCAGCTTGTCCCTTCAAGCGCAGCCGTACAAAAGGAAATCAGCGATCGCATTTTAGCTAGTGAAAAACTGCTCGCCCAAAGTGCGCCCCTTGTCCCCAACCCGGAAATTATCATTCAAGGCGCACCCCAAGCCCCCGGTGTTCCCACCCTACCCCGGGCCGTCGCCCCACCGGTGGGAGATATTGCCATCTCTAACATCGATGCTAGTGCCGAAAAGGTCAAATTCGAGCGTAATATGACTGTACCTCGCATTTTACTGCGGGAAGCTCCCGCTAGAGAAGTGTTAATGACCCTTGCTAACTATGCCGGTTATAACGTCGTTTTCACCAGCGCCCAGGGGGAAGCGAACGCCACCTCCCAGACAGTTTCCTTGGAATTTACTAACGAATCGGTGGAAAACATTTTTAACGCCGTGTTGTTAATTTCCGGACTCCAGGCTAACCGTCAGGGTAAAACCATCTTTGTCGGGGCGCAATTACCCCAAGGGGCTCGTAATCTGATTAGCCGCACCCTGCGTCTCAATCAAGTTAAAGCTGTCGCCGCCGCCATTTTCCTCGCCACCCAAGGGGCGGAATACCAGCGTTTAGTTACCCAAACCGAGGATATCGTCGATCCCCTCACCGGACGAGTAACCGGTCGCCGGGATGTTGCTCCCACCCTAGAGCCACTGACCCCCCAAAACACAGAAGGATCAAAAGCTGCCTTACTTTTAACCGGTTTAAGAATTGCCGCCGATGATCGCCTTAATTCTATCAATTTAATCGGCGAACCCCGACAAGTCCAGATCGCCACCTCTTTATTAACCCAACTGGATGCTCGTCGCCGTCAGGTGGTGGTTAATGTGAAAGTTATCGATGTCAACCTGCTCAATACAGACCGCTTTAACAGTAGTTTTTCCTTCGGTTTTAACGATGGTTTCTTCGTTCAAGATAACGGGGCAGCAGTGCTGAACTTTGGTAATATGAACCCACCTACTAGCTCAACTGTAGGCAGACCGGGGGCTTTTGCACAGCCTGTTGTACCGATTTTTGATATCATATCGGGTACGGGGACAGCAGAAATTCAAAATTTTCTTGACATTCAGAATGGCGCTCCCTTTGGCCGTGTTAACCAGGGACCGAATGACTTTTCAGGGGGTCTAACACCCTACTCGCGCCCTAGTTTTGGTCGGATTAGTAACCCCTTTCAACCCGGTTTGAGTGATATTAATATTGACCCAGAGACGGGAATAATAGAGTATGAATACGAACCCCCGACCCTATTCCAGTATCCCCAAAAATTCCTGATGACCCTGCAAGCCTCAATTCAGACAGGAAATGCCAAGATTCTCACCGATCCCTCCCTGGTGGTGCAGGAAGGTCAACAGGCCACCGTTAAGCTCACCGAGAAAGTGCTAGAAAGTGTGGAGACACGTGTAGATCCTCTCAGTGGCGAACGCACCACTGTCCCTGTACTGGCCGATGCTGGATTAACTTTAGCGGTAAACGTCGATCAGGTGGATGATAACGGTTTTATTTCCCTGTCGGTTAGCCCTACCATCGCCTCTCCGGGGTCTCCAATTCGATTTGATAGCGGTGGTCTCACAATCAACACCCTTACCCCTCTGATTCGTCGGGAATTGACTTCTGGTTTAATTCGTCTCCGGGATGGACAGAGTTTAATTCTTTCTGGGATTATCCAAGAAACACAACAAAGTTCTGAGACAAAAGTGCCGATTTTAGGGGATATTCCCATTTTAGGGGCTTTATTCCGCAGTCGAACCAATCAGAATAATCGCAGTGAGGTGATTATTCTCCTCACTCCCAAAATCATCGAAGATACGGCCACCTCTACCCTCGGTATCAACTATCAACCAGGCCAAGATGCGGCGGAAATGCTTCAGCGTCAAGGTTTCCCCGTACAACCGCGACAGTAATCAGTAATCAGTTATATAGGGCTGGCTGAATAAATCTAAAAACCTTATCCAACAAGGTTTTTAGACCTTTTGGAAATCAAAAAGTACCGGATGTGGGAGTGATCAGGGGGCAAATTCAGGGACTTTTTCCCTGAAAATTGGGTAATTGACCCCCTCAAAATCAGTAAAACCCTACACCCTACACCCTACACCCTGCCCCCAGGAAAAACTTTTTGCCGCAAACCCTAATTATCCTCTTTTGGTTAGCCCGAATTCAGGGATCGATCGATGCCCGTTGCAAGCTTGAATGTACCCTTAACTTGATCTAGAGTGGAGCGATTCTGTACTTTTCTCCAGCCAGATAGTTATACCTGGACTTCCCCCATACATAAATACTAGAAAATTAACAAAACCCTTACTGCAGGTCGCTTCTAAGAAAAAATTGAAAAGAGGCTACTGGGTACATTTTTCCCTTGAAAATGGCTGTACCGTTGACTGTATCTGGAGTAGAGCGATTCCGTAGAGTTGGCTGTATAGTGATCGCTAACCTGATTTTAACAGATAGTGTCATTAATCTCTAGAGTAAGGGATTCGCTCTGTAGCCATGTTTTTGCTGGTTTTCTGCCCCGAAACAAGCTATAATGGTCGAAAGGTCAAATTT